>CAZCMK010000062.1:0-9589 GCA_964499775.1 uncultured Dehalococcoidales bacterium
AGGCTATTTCTGAGATAAACGAAGACGAAGCGATACGCCTGGTAAACGAGGCAATCGAAAAAGGAGAGAAACCCCTGGATATACTGGCAGACTGCCAGAAAGCGATGAATATCGTCGGAGAAAGGTATGAGAACGGGGAATATTATCTGCCGGAGCTTGTTATGTCGGGCGAGGTACTCCAGACCATATCCGATATCCTTAAACCCTTAATGCAGGCTGATAGTGCCAACGAAGAAGGCAACCAAAAAGGCAGGATAGTTCTGGGCACGGTACGCGGGGATATTCATGATATAGGTAAGGATATTGTCGGTTTCATGCTGGACGTGAACGGGTTCGAGGTGTATGATCTTGACATGGATGTACCCGAAGAAAAGTTCGTTGAAAAAGTAAAAGTGGTCAAACCTCAGATTGTGGCTTTGAGCAGGTTCCTTACTCTGGCATACGACTCTATGAAATCGACGGTCGAGGCGCTGACGAAAGAGGGTTTGAGAGACAGCGTAAAGATAATGATATGCAGCGGTCAGATGACCGATAGGGTAAAAGACCATGTCACCGCAGACGCTTTCGGAATGGACGCCGTAGCGGCTGTAAAGCTGGCTAAACAATGGGTTCCCTAAAATGTAAAAGGTAAATTAGCATAGAGGTCTTACAAATGAAAATAGCAGACCTGAAAACATATCTGGTGAGAAATCCCACCAACCGTCATATCCCGGAAAAGTGGATATTCGTAAAACTGATTACGGATAACGGGATAGAAGGCTTTGGTGAGGTATACGGTGTACCCTTCAACCCGCAAATCGTTCTCGAACTCATCAAATCGGTGGCTGAACGGTTCGTAATCGATACCGACCCGTTCCAGATTGAGAGAATGTGGCGTGGCATTTATGCCAGCGGCTATGACCAGCACCCTGACCTTACCAAGATGGCAATAATCAGCGGCCTGGAAACCGCCTGCTGGGATATCATCGGGAAAGCCCTCGACCAGCCTGTATATAACCTGCTCGGCGGCAGGTATCATGAGAAACTGAGAAGCTATACTTATCTCGGTCCCGACCCTGACAAACCCGAGCAGAGGAATACGCATACCGACCCCGTAGCGGCAGGCGAGGCGGCAGCCACCTACGTAAAATGGGGCTTCACTGCTCTCAAGATAGACCCTGTAATGCTGGAGCCCGCTCCGCCTCCCGGAGGTTCACCCGTGCAGATTTCGTTACATGTGCTTGAAAACACGGAAGCCGTGGTTAAAAGCATCCGTGACGCGGTCGGTGATAAGTGCGATATACTGATCGGTACTCATGGTCAGATGACCACTTCCAGCGCTATCAGGCTTGCCAGGAGACTGGAAAAGTACGACCCCCTGTGGTTCGAAGAACCTGTACCTCCTGAAAACAGGGACGAAATGGCAAGAGTGGCTCATCACACCACCATCCCGATAGCTACCGGAGAGAGACTTTCAACGAAATACGAATTCAGAGAGCTGCTGGATAAAAAGGCCGCTTCTATTTTACAGTTCGCCCTTGGGAGGGTCGGAGGTATTCTCGAAGCGAAAAAGATAGCCGGCATGGCTGAAGCCTATTATGCCCAGATAGCACCCCACCTGTTTGCCGGACCTGTTGAGGCTATGGCTAACATCCAGATAGACACATGCAGCCCTAACTTTCTAATCCAGGAAAGCATACGCAGATGGGACGGTTTTCATGCCGACCTTCTTGTAGAGCCTATCAGATGGGAGGAGGGATACATTATCCCTCCCACCAAACCTGGACTTGGTATAGAGCTTAACATGGACGTGGTGGAAGCAAACCCGTATCACGGGACGGCACCCGGCATCTTTCAGTGGGGTGACAAGCTGGAAGACGATTGAAGAATCCCGGGGCAACCCGCCAGAATAAACTGCAAGGGTGTCTGTAAAGCTATTATTGATGCAGACGTACTCCGTAGGTATCGATAATTCTATCAATCTCTCCGAGAGCGTATGAAGCAAGCTGTTTCTGGTTCTGGATGGAAGAGTTCGATGTTTCCCCAAGGTCTCCCAGCACTATTATATTTTCATCGTTCAGCTTATTCGCCGGACCCGTGTAGTTAAAACTCCCCGCGATTATGACCTGCTCATCGATTACCATTATCTTATGATGCAGTTTATTAAGCGGTTTCCGGTGAGGTATGGACCAGAGCTGTATTCCGCTCGACTCATCTACTAGACCGTGACTCGCCGCCCATGACTGGTTAGCCATGCCGCCGTCCAGTGCGCCGCGTATTTTTATTCCGGACCTGTCGAGCAAACTCATCTGGTCATCAATACCCGATGATTCAGAAAATG
Organism: uncultured Dehalococcoidales bacterium; assembly: GCA_964499775.1. Lineage (GTDB taxonomy): Bacteria > Chloroflexota > Dehalococcoidia > Dehalococcoidales > UBA2162 > MGML01. The sequence continues at coordinate 2,321 of CAZCMK010000062.1, forward strand.
TGAATATCGCAAAATCAATACGTTCCCGGGCTTTCGCCATTTGTTTCATAATCTCCATTTCAGGGTTATGGTCCGGCGCAAACAGAATTTTTACCGGGACTTCGGATACCTTCACGGTCTCGGGAACCAGGTCATGGCCCTCGTCTAATTTACCGAAATGCCCTTGCATAATCTCCTTAAACTCACGACTGTATACTTTTGCAACATCGGTATCATCGATAACGATAACGTGATTAAGATTCACGCTTGTGCCCGTGTCCGTGAAATTAGTTGAGCCCGTCAGAAGAGAATTATAATCACGAATGATAAATTTCTGGTGAAATATATGAGGATTGAAGTCTGATTTCACATTTATATGTGTTCTGAGAACGGCATCATGGATTATCCTGTTAATCTCGTTCGTACCTGTAGATTCAAAAGGGTCCGTCACTGCCCGGCTTACCGTAAGGTAATCGCCTTCGAGTACAAGCCTGACGACCACCTTCCTCTGCCTCGCTCTGATGATAGCCCTGGCAATCTCCATCGAGTCTAACTCCTGAATGGCAATATCCAGTCTTTTTGTGGCTCCGTCAATAAAATCTACGATTCTTTTCCCAAGGTCGTCGGGCCCGCCCAGTTCTTTCGGTCCCATGCATATTTCTATATTGCCCACTTGTACAGTCATTTACGCGCCTCCTTATTAGTATTAAGGTCACGAGAAATACCCTATCGGCTGATGGTTCCGTTACCTTCTTTTTTCATACTCACCCCCTGCTGGATGAGAAGGTTAAGAGTATCATAAATCTTAGAGGTTGAAGTATAGTCCTTACATCGGCACATTTCAATAGATATTCACAATATGTACTAATTTTCATACATATTTTATATTTTCTTATAATTAAAATCATGCTGTATACGTCTTGACAACATTATAAAAACACATTGCTCTTTAGCCCATATAAATAAAATCCCAGTGAAATACCCCTTTACCATCTTCCACCACTGTGGAGATAGCTCTGTGACTGCATAATCAGTCCTTTATTGAATAGAAATAGCCGACTAGTAGAATACATCTGCTAATATGAAACTGCCGGAGGCGATTACGCTCAGGCGATTGTCTCCGGCAGCTGCGCTGATCAAAATTAAGTATATGGCGGAGATTGGGTATCGACAGGCAGAAATGTCAGGTTAGCGTTCAACTGGTGATATTTCGATTCGACCCCGCCCCATGATTTCAGCTTATTGATGGCACCTTACCCATCGATTCTCGACTTTTTTCAACTCGGGCATCTCCCGCAAACACACATCTTTAGACACCGGGCACCTCGTACTGAACCGGCACCCGGGAGGAGGATTCAGCGGGGAAGGCATCTCGCCGCTCAGTATTATCGGTTCTACCCCCTGCTCCTGGTCTTCGGGAAGTGTTAGTGTCGATGCCGATATCAATGCTTTTGTATAAGGGTGTAAAGGTTCCTGTAATACGTACTCAGTTTCACCATATTCTACTATCTGTCCGAGATACATTATGGCCACGGTATGACTCATAAACCGTACAGTCGCCAGATTATGCGCTATGACCAGGTAGGTTAGATTATACTGGTCTTGCAGGTCCTTCAATAAATTCATAATTTGTGCCCGGATTGACACGTCCAGAGCCGATACAGGCTCATCCAGTACTACCAGACTGGGATTTAGCGCCAGAGCACGTGCAACCGCAATACGTTGTCTCTGCCCCCCGCTGAACTCGTGCGGATAGTAATCAGCTTGATCCGGCGCGAGTCCCACTTGTTCGAGTAACTCAAGTACCTTGGTACGTATTTGCCTTCTTGTATGCTTGGTATTGACCACCAGCGGCTCGCCTACGATATCTCTAACCCTCATCCTCGGATTCATTGAGCTCCATGGATTCTGCTGTACGGACTGTACTCTCGGACGGTACTCTCTTTTCAGCTGATGCCTGGATAATTTATAGATATCACGACCTTCAAAAAGAATATTCCCGGCGGTCAACCTCTCCAGCATAAGTATCATCTTGGATACAGTAGTCTTACCCGCCCCCGATTCTCCCACAAGGCTTAATGTCTTGCCCCGTTCTATTTCAAATGATATGCCGTCAATAGCTCTTACATAACCGATAGTACGCTGAAGCAGACCCTTGGTAACAGGATAATGTTTGGTGAGATTATTACATTCTAATAATAAACCGTCTGCCATCGTCTACTTCACTTTCCAACACGACACGGTATGCCCATCTTCAACTTCTATCTCTTCGGGCTGTTGTTCATAACAAATATCCATCACGTCCGGACAGCGAGGGGCGAATCGGCAACCGGGTGGTAGATTTAATAATGATGGCGGGTGCCCTTCAATTGAATAAAGCCGGTCAACTTTACGGTCTAAACGCGGCACGGAGTTAATAAGAGCAACAGTGTAAGGATGAAGAGGTGCTTTGAATATGGTACTGGTGGCAGCCGTCTCCAATATTCTCCCCGCATACATCACGGCTACTCGATGGCACATATTAGCTACGACTCCGAAGTCATGGGTAATAAATAAGATACCTATATCGGTCTGCTTCTGGATGTCATTGAACAGTGCTAGATACTGAGCCTGAATAGTCGCATCAAGGGCAGTGGTGGGCTCATCAGCAATCAGTATCCTGGGTCGGCAGGACATAGCAATAGCACCTACCACACGCTGCCTCATGCCGCCACTCATCTGAAAAGGATAATCATGGATGCGTTGTTCTGGGGCGGGAATCTGTAAAAACCGCAGTGCCGAAATAACCTCATCTTCAAGCACATTTCGGTCTACAATTCCCTGGTGCTGCCGTATCGGCTCGGCTATCTGGTCACCTACGGTGTAAACCGGGTTAAGTGAAGTCATCGGGTCCTGGAGAATCATCGATATTTTACTACCCCGGATTTTTCTCATTTCTTCTTTAGTTAACTCAAGGACGTTTATTCCGTCAAGGATTATTCTACCGCCAACTATCTGACCGCCCGGTTCCGGAAGCAGGCGCATGAGAGACAGGGCAGTAACCGACTTACCACACGCAGATTCACCAACAAGACCGAAAGTTTCACCTTCGTGAATTTCGAAACTTACGCCACCAACGGCTTTTACTTCACCAGCCCTCGTAAAAAAGGAAGTCTGGAGATTTTCAACCTTCAGAATGACATCACTCATAGTTGCCTCAATTTCGGGTCAAGCTTATCGCGGAGCCAATCGCCCAGGAAGTTACCGGAAAGTACTACCAGTGCGATAGCAATTCCGGGGAAAGTGGATATCCACCAGGCTGTATCTATCAGGTTTCTTCCGTCACTGACCATATTCCCCCAGGATGGTGCCGGAGGAGGAATACCGACCCCAAGGAAACTCAGGGAGGCCTCCACGATGATTAACAGCCCAATCTGCAGAGTCATTATAATTATCAGTGGATTGACAATGTTGGGGAAGATGTGCCTTAGCATGATTCTAATTGGTGAGCTGCCAATGATGCGCGCCTGGGCAACAAAGTCCGCATCGCGCAATTTCAGTGTCTCTCCCCGTATCAGGCGGGCATAAGGAGCCCAGCCGAGAACCGAAACTGCCAGCACCACCGTGGTGAAAGATGGCCCCATGCTGACAGCCAGGAGCATCGCCACCAGTATCGCGGGAAAAGACAAGCAGATATCGGTAATACGCATTAAAAAGGCTTCGGTACGCCCTCCCAGGTAACCCCCGATTATCCCCAGTGTCGTTCCGATGCTGCTGGTAATCAATATAACCAGCAAGGAGACACTGAGAGAAATCCGGGCACCGTGTATCAGGCGACTCAGTACATCCCGTCCCAGTTTATCCGTTCCCAGGAAGTGGTCTGTACTCCCGCCCTCGGCGAAGAACGGCGGCGACAGACGTTCCGTTAATGATATCTTGACAGGGTCATAGGGAGCTATCAGAGGGGCAAAAAGCGCTATAAGTACAATAATCGTTAGTATTATCACCGGGATAATGAGGGTTAAACTTCTCACTATCCGCGCCCGCCGGGTCATCCCATGAGCAGCGGGTTTCGCAGTGATTTCCATTGTAGCAACCGTATCTTGCATCAGTACCTTTTCCCTTACGTCCTCTGATATCTTATCTGAGGGTCGATATAGGCATAGGTGATGTCCACCAGAAGGTTAACCCCGAGTACGATAGCAGCCACCATCATAGTGATGGCTTGTACCAGGGGGAAATCGCGTGCCATCACCCCCTCGACCAGTATCCAGCCGATACCCGGCCAGCTGAAAACGGTCTCGGTGATTACGGCACCGGTAATCAGGCCGGCGAGCAACACACCAGCCACCGTCATGGGGCCTATCAGGGCATTCCTCAGGGCATGTTTCCAGATAACCGTCCTCTCGGGCAATCCCTTGATTCTGGCCAGCTTGATATATTCGCTGTCAAGAACATCCAGCATGCTGGAACGCACCAGACGCATCATCCCCGGCAGCAGGAAAAACGCGAGAGTGCATACCGGCAGTACATAGTGGTCGATACCGCCTACACCTGAGGTGGGCAACAGTTTCCACATTACCGAAAAGAAATAAACAGCCACTATGGCTACCCAGAAACCCGGTAAAGCCTGTCCCATGACAGCTATAAATTTCACTATGTTGTCCAGGATGGAATCTCGCCGCGTGGCGCTCATGACCCCCAGAAGAAGCGCTCCTGCCATAGCAACTACGAAGGATGGAATCGCTAACCTGAATGTATTGGGTAGTGCTGCTCCGATCATCTCGGTCACCGGTTTTTTCTTGAACAGCGATTCACCCATGTCACCCCGGACGACATCGGTTACAAAAATCCAGAACTGTTCCGGTATTGACTTATCGAGACCCAGGTTTACCCTTATCTGCTGGATGTCTTCTGCCGTGGAGGTAGCCGTTGCCAGCATCAGGGCAGGGTCTCCTGAAACCCGGACCATGGTAAATATCAGCACTGCGATACCCACCAGGGCTACAAGTGTTTGAAGCAACCGTATTATTATGAAACGGACCATTTGCTTTTAGCCTGAGTACCCGCTATGACCTGAATTAATGATTGAATCGCATATCCTGGAGACTGCATACTCATTAACGGCCGTAAGGAACGAACACTTATGCTTTACTATCCCCGAAATATCATCAAGATGTCAAGCCAGATGCGGTGATAACCAGATTGAGCTTAAACAAAAACCAGACCCAAAATGAATCTGAATTACCCGTAATAGGGGGCCCCGGAGGGATTTACATCTCCCCCGGTACCCCCGTTTCGAGTCATGGACTAAAACTTTAACCTTACACGGGCTATAATTTATTCTCCCGCGTGTTTAATTCCATGAATACAACTGTTAGCGGAAAGATGTGTTCTCTTGGTAAATTCGCCGAGATGCTCGCTCACCACCCAGTAGCTGGGCACCTGCCACAGACCCGTAACGATCCACATATCGCGTCCTTTTTGCATGAATTCTGTCCAGAGCTGCTCCTGCCTCTCTAGGTTGGTCTCAGCGAGCACTGCATCATACAGTACATCCATTTCCGGGTCATTGGCCGTGGTATGTACTCCCAGCGAGGTGAACATATTGGACGAGTGGTAGACATTCTGGAATACTGTCGGGTTTATCCAGGGCCAGATTTGCCCGACACATTCAGCATCCGGGCTGTCCGCCCTGGCGAACATCAGGTCAAAGAACTTGCCCATTTCGACAATCTGTACTTCGACATCGAGGCCTATCTCCTCCCAGTAACCCTGTAATATCAGCATCTCCTCTGACCATGGCTCCGTGGTGTATACATGAATTGTCGGGGTGTCGAATGCATCCGGATACCCGGCTTCTTCCAGCAACTGCTCTGCCAGTTCCGGGTTGTAGGGGTCAGGCAGCCATGATGGGTCCCATCCCCAGGTGATATCGCTCATAAACCACATGCAACCCGAGTTCTCTCCCAGTCCATGTAAGAACGTATCGCATACTTCCTGCCGGTTAATGCCGTAGGACATCGCCTGACGCACCCTGATATCCCCTGTCGGTCCGTCTGTCATCCAGGTGCCCTGGAAAGCGTAGATGCCTATAGTAGGCAGTCCGATTTCCTGCAGGCGGTAACCTTCGTCTCTCAGCTCGACTGTCCTGTCCATGGACACATAAATGAGATCGACCTCGTCCCGCTTGAGCATGGCAACCCGGGTCGACTCTTCCGGCACCTGATATTGTATATACTTCTCAAAATAAGGTGCCCCGTTCCAGTAGTCCAAATTCGCCTCGAACTCAATGCTGGTTTCTGTAATTAGTTCGACGACTTTCCAGGGTCCGGACCCGATCGGGTTATCGACAAAATAATCCCATCCATTTTCCTGGATATACTTACCGGGTAAAAGCGGCAGGGCAGCAAAAGAAGCTACCAGAGTAAGCTCGGGAGTCTTGGTCGTATGGACATACGTGTAATCATCAGGCATGGACGATGATTCATAGTTCTCACGTACGCGGGGAGCCCAGGGATTGGTTGACTCCGGGTCCATAAACCGGTCAATGGTAAATTTGAAATCAGCGGACGTAACCGGGTCGCCATTGTGGAATGTCGTGCGGCGGACTTTGAATGTCCAGGTCCGTCCGTCAGTGCTGATTGTCCAGCTTTGCGCCGCCTCTCCCACAAGACCCCCCTGGGCGTCCCAGTTCATTATACGGTCATACATGGACTCGCCCCAGGTCGCGGTGTTGTTGTTCGGATCGAAAGTTTCCTCTCCAAAAGTCTCCGAAGCGACACGTATCGTGCCGTACGGCCCCGTTTCAACTGCTTCCTCTTCCTCTTCTTCACCTCCACCGCATGATGCAATTACCAGACTTAATACCATCATGCAACTGACTAGTAAAAACAGGATTTTTCTCTTCATTATCACCTCCTACGTGTAATTTTAGTTATGGTGTTCCCAATTATCCTGTAATTCTAATTACCCTACGATTAACCTGGAGTATAAACTTAATTCCAGATTATGTCAATGCTATTTCCACAATTCACATCCACGATAATAGTGCCTAAAATCAATGAGAATAATCTTAGTATAAAAATATTGGTAAATGAACTACTGAATACGGTATTCGCGTTCGTACCCAGGTTTTCCACGTAGTGAGTAATCTCAGCGGAAAATACTCCTTTAGGAAAGCTGATATAGTTATTCTGGGATTATGCTCAGACACTCTGCGAGATATATCCTTTGTAGGGCCAACGTAGTATCGAACAGTCAATTCACCCTTTGGAATATATACATAAAACTCGCTATATAAAAATGGAG
>CAZCMK010000063.1:0-2419 GCA_964499775.1 uncultured Dehalococcoidales bacterium
CCCCTCCTCCGTTATCGATACATGTATGCCGTATTACTAATCAAGGTCCGGCTCCTCGGGTATTTCCGGCATATCATCGGGGATATCTATATCCGGCGGTGCGGTAGGTATCCCCGGCATCCCCATACCATCCTTAAAAGACTCCCCGAGTTCCGCAAGCTCTGCCATGCTTATCTCATAAGTCAGATACATCCGGGAGTCGCTGACTGAAATCTCTATACGGTCAAGCATATCCGCCATTTCCTGTTCCGTGCTCATCATCGCGATGAATTCTATCATTGTTTCGAGGGCTTCGGCGGCATCGGCGGCAGACCCGGAATCAGAGAAATCGGCGTTTACTCTCACCGTCATCGATTGCGTTTCCATATCGATAGCCATACCCAGCGTCTGCATATCGGCAAATGCCTCCATGCCGACCGGTACCATAGCCTCGTCGGGCGGTTCGGCAAACGACTCTCTGAAATCATCCGGGACCACCATCGATAGCTTCATAACCACATCACCCAGACTGTTATATGTATCAAGCACAACACCGCTGAGCCTGTTAATCTCGCCGTCAGCCACATCGATACAGTCCTTGACAGCACCCTCCGAGCCGAGAATAATCATTGTATTACTTATCGCTACAAAGGCACTATCATTATCGCGGTCTACGTATAGCGTATAGTCGGCGTATTTTTCGGTGGTAAAGTCCATTTCGGTCTTTTCCTCGATGCTATCGACAAGGTCTTTGTCCGCGAAGTTACCGGTCATGATTATTCCGAAATATTCCATACTCTCCGCAGATGATACGTCGGAAAATATAACCGCTTCGGAAACATCACTCAAATCGATTCCCGTTTCCTCGAGGAATTCTTTCTTTGCTTCCTCAAACTGTTCGTACGCCTCCTGGTTCTCATCGAGCTGGCTGTATAAATCCCAGTTTCTTACGGCTTCACTTACTTTAATGCCGGCAATCATGTCCACTCCCTCCGGTACAAGCTCTATAGCCAGGTACTCTTTACCGTCACACCCCGCAGCCGGCGTCAGAACAAGCATCGCGGTAATTAGCAGGAAAAACAACCTTTTCAATTTCATAGCCACTTCCCTCCGTCTGCCGTTATTTCACCAAGTATAACACGCAGATAATTAACTGAAAACCAAAAAGAGGGGCTCCGCCCCTCCTGTAAACCCGCAATGGAGAAATCAGCTACGACTGGTCAACCTCATCCTGTATCAGATTCTCACCGTATTCAAGTAATATCCTGGCGCGTTCCGGGGGATAGTTCGCTTCGAGGTAGGTCTTCAATGCTTCGAGGGGGACAATCTCTTCGGCCGCCGTCTGCCCCAGCCTGAAACGCGCCTCCCGCCTTATATCCTTGGCAATAGTAGAGTGGTAGGCGTCTTTCAGGGCGTCTCTGATTTCGGTATCCCTGAGCTGCCCCTCGACCTCCTCCGGCAGGCTTATCTGGAGTCTCACCACGGCGCTACTCACTTTATCTCCCCCGTCCCGGTTAATCGCTCTCAGTACTGTGGACGTGGGGTCAGCATCATCTTCCTTTACATCTACCTCGATGGTGCGGAAGACACGCCCCGTTACCGGATGAAATTCGAATGACACCCTTCTCCCGTCCGCCCGCTCGCCAGGCTCTATTTCAACGACATAGAACCCCTTCTCATCGTCTTCTTCGCCGAAGTCAACCCGTTCCAGACTTCCTGCATAGACGGCGGGGGGATTCTCAGATACTACCTGGTGCTTATGAATGTGTCCGAGAGCGATGTAATCGAAGGCGGGATTGGCGATATTACTCGCCAGTAAAAAATGCTCCTGACCTATCGCCATCAGTCTTTCCGAGCCTACAACGGCGCTGGCTACCCCCACATGGGCTGCCAGTACGGAAGGCAGCGTAGGGTCCAGTTTGGATGCGTGAGATTTGATAATATTGGTCAGCGCCTGCTGCATCCTCTCGTTTATCCGGGCGAAGTCGAGATTCTTGGATTCTTCACGACTCAAAAGGGCGCTGCGCCTCAGCCAGGGTAAAGAGGCTATCTGAATCGCGCCGCTTTTCGTCTCAATCCGGTATATATCCGGTCGGTTGGAGACATAAACGTTCTTCACCGCCAGGGTATCGAATATCTCGGTGGTGGTGGCTTTACCTATGGCGTTTGGCAGGTCGTGGTTGCCGATAAGCAGAAAGACGGGAATACCGGCGGTAGAAAGGCGGTTGATACGCCGGGCAAACTCCCGCTGCTGGGTCTGGCTCGGCTCCCGGCTTTTATAGGCATCACCGCAGAAGAGTATCAGGTCGACCTCGCTCTCCAGGGCATACTCCACTAGCTGGTCGAGGGCGGCAAGGAAATCATCGAGACGGGTCGAGATGCCGGTCTCCGGGTTTATCCGCCCGTAGGTCTCAACGCCGAGATGCAGGTCGGCAAAATG
>CAZCMK010000063.1:2519-4581 GCA_964499775.1 uncultured Dehalococcoidales bacterium
TCGACCCGGTGTATCCCGGGATTGTCCTCGGCGGGGTCGAGGACCAGGACGGGGTTCATACCTGCTTCGGCAGCGCCGGTTAGCTCGTTACTGCTGCCGTCGCCGACATAAAGGCAGTCTTCCGGTCTTACCGCCAGTTTTTCAGCCGCCAGGTGATAGATGCGCGGGTCGGGTTTCTTCACGCCGACCACACAGGAAAATAAGGTCACGTCGAACAGCGAGGCGAAAGGGGTATCCTGCCATAAAGCAGGTACTTCCGAAGAGCAGTCTGTAATCAGCCCGGTCTTGCAGCCCGCCGATTTCAGGGTGGACAGCACGTGAATGGTATCCGGGAACGGTATCATGTTATTCCTGGTCAGGTCATGGCGGACCCGGGCGGCATCACTTCTCCGGCTGTCATCCACCTTTACTCCGAGTTCCCGGCAGACATGGTCAATATTCTCTTCCGGGCTTTTAAAAATACCGGTGCATCGCTCGTTAAAGGTTTCGTACCATAAACGGATAAAATCGGAAGAGGGCGCCGAAAGCATTTCAGCCATCTGCTCCAGAGAACCTTCGTGCTGCTGCACGGTGAAGTTTTGAACCAATGTCCCGAACAGGTCGAATATTACGGCTTCGTATTTCATAAGCAGCACTTCTATTCTAGTAGGATATAAATCTCACTAAATGATGAAATCACCGGACCGGTCCACTCTTCACGTATTGGACTATCGTCAATTTCACCAGGTACATAAATCTGAATAGCATTCATACCGAACTTCGAGGCGTTTGCCAGTTCATTCCGCATCCCATCCGCTATATACAGGCACCTATCCGGACTGACCCCGAGTTCATCAGCCGCCAGCTGGAATATGCCCGTATCAGCCTTATTCATCCCCACCGAGCAGGAAAAAACAGCTACATCGATAAGCGTGGCAAAAGGAGTGTCATCCCAGATTGCCGGGATATCGGTAAAACAATCGCTTATCAGCCCCGTTTTATAATTACGCGATTTCAGATAAGTAAGAAGCTCAATGGCTCCCTTCCGGATTGCCAGAACCATCTGCCTGGAGTTATCGTACTGGATACCGGCAGCAAGGTCTATTTGATTATCCTCTACCGTCAAACCGAGTTTACCGGAGATATGCCGGATATAATCCTGATAGGTCTGAAAATCACCGGTACCGAGCCTTTCACCCTCCTCGAACCACAACCGTACAAAATCTTCGGAAGGTGCGGAAATAACCGAGGCAACTTCTCTGGCGGCTTTTTCGAAATCCGACCAGGCTACGCTATGAATTAATGTGCCGCCGAGGTCGAATATTACGGCTTCGTATCTCAAAAATCCCCCCGTTGAACAGCCTTTAAATGGAAAAACTGGAAAGCACTGGCACTCTAACCATTCCGACGGAAGTCGGAATCCAGTATTTATAAAATCTGCTCATACAAGTCCTCCCACTCAGGATTTACTTTTTCAATCATTTCTAATTTCCAGCGTCTTTTCCACTCTTTAATCTGTTTCTCGCGGATAATAGCAGCTTCACGGTCAGGGTATTCTTCAAAATACACTAGATTGTGAACGCCATATTTCTTGGTGAAACCATCTACAAAATCATGCTTGTGCTCATAAATTCGTCTGGAGAGGTCACTGGTAAAGCCCAGGTAAAGGGTCCCATTACGTCTGCTTGCCAGAATGTATACATAATAGCTGCTCATATCTTCTCTGGATTCCGTTTTTCAACGGAATAGTGTTGGTATTATGTTTAATACCCATACCGGTTCGTCTCCCCCTTTCGTAACTTTGTATCATAAGTTCCTTTTTTAAGCGTTTTGTCATTCCGGCTCAAGCCGGAATCCAGAAATCATGCCTGATTGTACCAATCTGGATTCCCGTCCGCCACGGCGGACGGGAATGACATCTTTTGACACAAGCCCCATTTCGTAAAGGGGGACAAGGGGGATTTTTATTACCTGAATCCCTCTCAGTCTCCCTTTGACAAAGGGAGAGGGTTCATTCCTTCTCAACCTTCCACACCTGCCCGCCGGGGGGAAGTACAAATAAGTCTTCTCCGGCTAGCTTGGC
>CAZCMK010000063.1:4681-9549 GCA_964499775.1 uncultured Dehalococcoidales bacterium
TCATAGGCGTCACAGAGAAAAGCCAGCACCGGACGTTCAACTCCTACTGACGGCTCAACTACACACGGGACGATATGCTCCTTGGTCTCTTCATCAAAGTAAGTCAACTCCTTACCGCTGAAGCTGGCATGCTGGGAGAGGTCGAAATCGCCCCGGTTGGCGACGCCTTCAAGCTCCGCCCAGCCCATCGGAAACAGGTAATTTATATCTACCGTCCTGCGGGAATAGTGGGATAGCTCCTCTTTGTCATGCTCCCGGAAACGCAGGTGCTCCCTCTTAATCCCGAGCTTTACATACCAGTTAACACGTTCTTCGAGCCAGTAATCGAACCATTCTTCTTCCGTTCCCGGCTTAACGAAGTACTCAATCTCCATCTGCTCGAACTCACGGCTGCGGAAGATGAAATTTCCGGTGGTAATCTCGTTGCGGAATGACTTACCCATCTGGGCAATGCCGAAGGGCAGCCTCTTTCTGGTAGTATTGAGCACGTTCTGAAAATTAACGAATATACCCTGGGCTGTTTCCGGACGCAGGTAAACGACTGCCGCATCGTCTTCCACCGGTCCCATGAATGTTTTGAACATCATATTGAACTGGCGTGGCTCGGTCAGCTCGCCGCCGCAGGAAGGGCAGCTGTCTCCTTCAAGGTCGTCAGCCTTCCACCGTTGATGGCAGCTTTTGCACTCCACCAGCGGGTCGGTGAACCCCTCGAGGTGTCCGCTGGCTTCCCAGACCCTGGGATGCATCAGGATACTGGTGTCGAGACCCACCACATCGTCCCTCTCCTGCACCATAGCCCGCCACCAGACTTCCTTTACATTCCGTTTAAGCTCCACGCCAAGAGGTCCGTAGTCCCAGCAGCTCGAAAGTCCGCCGTAAATCTCGCTGCTTGGAAAAATAAAACCGCGCCTCCGGCACAGCGAGACAATTTTCTCCATATCGACCCTGTCCGGTGTGTTTCCCGTCAATATATCACTCCTTGCCTGTTCTCCAGGCTTGTAACAAAGCCCGGATAAAAAAGATACCCAGAACAATGCCGCCGATAACAAGGACTATCAAGGCATTAAGCCATAACGGCATAATGTGTATCTTGTAGGAATTGTAGCTGAAAATATCGAGCATTGTAAAGAAGATAATAATCTGGGGCAGGATAACCATGTTACCCATAAGGGCTATGATTTTCTCCGGTTTTACCTCTGTGTTTTCCTCCTGTACATACCGGTTATAAACTGAAGCCATCCCCAGGGTAACAGCCCCTGCTATCAGGACAAGACCGAGCTGCAAGCCCAGTATCCAGAGAACGACACCACCCTTACCCAGTAACCTGGCAGGGGAACCGTCACCCTGAAAGATATACGCTACCTCGGCAGGCAGCTTATTCAAGAACACAGCGGTGAGAATTACGGATAGTAGAAAAATAAACAGAGGAAGGATTATGTATCTCCAGCGGAACGGACAATTTTTTACCGGCGTTTCGCCTTTGTCCACTGAAATCTCCTTATCGAAAACAAATCAAACTGTATGGTTATAAGATGCTCAGATAGAAATTACCAGCTTCCGCCTGAGATGTCAAAAAGCAAGGAAAAAAAGTATACGGCAGGAACGGTTATATGCTATATTACTTCCATGTCGGACACAGATACCCTGATGCAATCCGAACTGCCCCTGCCCGTTTTCATACGTGGTAAGGTGAGGGACACCTACGAACTGGACGACCACCTGCTCATAATCGCCACCGACCGTATTTCCGCCTTCGACGTGGTATCGCCCTCCGCCATACCGGATAAAGGCAGGGTGCTCAACCAGCTGTCCGCCTTCTGGTTTGAAAAGACCAGCCACCTGATACCCAACCACCTGATAGAAGTAGTCGAAGATACCGGCATTCTCGATTCATACCTCTCCACCGGAAGCCGTTTCCCCTACCCTTCCTACCTTGCCGGACGCTCCATGGTAGTAAGGAAACTGGAGCGTACCCCGGTCGAGTGCGTGGTACGCGGCTACCTATCAGGGTCGGCCTGGGAAGAGTATAAAAAGTCCGGCACAATTTCAGGACTCCCGATGCCCGAGGGTTTGGTTGAAAGCCAGGAACTTCCCGAGACGCTGTTCACTCCCACCACCAAAGCGGAAACCGGACATGACGAATCGATAACGATGGACGAAGTGAAAGAGATGGTGAGCGAATCCCTCGCCCTGGAGATGAAAGAGAAAAGCATCGCCATCTACAACTTCGCCCGGGAATACGCCGGAGAAAAAGGCATAATCATAGCCGATACCAAGATGGAGTTCGGACTGGACAACGGCAGGCTGGTCCTTATCGACGAGCTGCTAACTCCGGACTCATCCCGCTTCTGGGAGGCAAGCCGGTACAAAGCCGGCCAGTCCCAGCCCAGCTATGACAAGCAGCCGGTGCGCGATTGGCTGTCACAGTCAGGCTGGAACAAGGAACCGCCCGCCCCCGCACTCCCGCCTGAGGTCATCGAAGCAACGACCGGTAGATACCGCGAGGCTTACGAGAGACTGACGGGTAAAAAACTGGGTTAGGTTAATCAGCAATCAAGGAGGGACGGCTGATGCCTTTTCGCATGGGGCCCTGGGAGATTATACTATTAGGGATTTTCCTCTTACCAGTGTATTTTGTACCTTCGATAGTTGCCACTGTCAGAAAAGCGGAAAACCTTTCTGCTATTATCGTGCTTAACCTGTTCGCAGGATGGACCTTCCTAGGTTGGGTAGGCTCGCTTGTGTGGGCTCTCGCTGCTGAAAAAAAGACTCCACCAACTGAAAGTAGCGAGTAGTCTTACCCAATTCCTTAACAACACCATAATATACTCTGGGTCTTAGTTAACTATTCTTCCGCCCCTTCCAGCATACCCTTGGTGCTGGGGAGTTCACCGGCAGTACGTTCGTCGATTCTGGTCGCCATATCCAGGGCTCTGCCCAGGGCTTTGAATAGCGCCTCCGCCCTGTGGTGGTCGTTCGTCCCGTAAAGAATATGGGCGTGCAGGTTAAGCCTTGCCTCGACGGCGAAGGTCTCCAGAAAATGCCGGACCAGGTCGGCGGGAAACCCCGCCATATCGTTCCCGTTAAAAGGCATCTCCAGCACGGAATACGCCCGCCCGCTCAGGTCTATGACCACCATGGCAAGGGCGTCATCCAGCGGCACGGCGGCATCAGCCATGCGGACGATACCCGTTTTCTCCCCCAGAGCTTTAGACAAAGCCTGCCCAAGGCATATTGCCACATCCTCAATCAGGTGATGCGGGTCGTCGCCGGTAGCCTTAAGCTTGAGGTCGAACCTGCCGTGTTTTATTACCTGCGATAGCAGATGGTCGAACATATAGATGCCGGTATCGATATCCCACTTCCCGGTACCGTCTATATTCAGTTCCAGGCTGATATCCGTCTCCCCGGTCTTCCTTTCAATCAGGCCGGATGTTCTCTTCCCGGCGGTCTGAGGAGCAAGAAACCGCATCGCCCCGCTGAAATACGCGTTGCCGACCTTCATCTTTCCGGTACGCGTTTGCTGGTAGGTGCGCCGGGTACAGCCGAACGCGTCAGCCATCTGCTGGTCGGTATAACCTTTACTCCTCTGTATCTCCGTTACCTGCTCCACTAATTCTCTGGGTTCAACTACGGGATTCATCTCTCAACTCCTGTTACTAAATATCACTCATTATCATAATAACAATAATTTACTGGATAATTATAACCCATTATTTTCAATCTGTCAATAAATAATGTGAATATATATCAAAATTGAAACATATTATAGCGATATATTGTATAATAATATAACAGCGGATTTATAATAATGTGATTTATTATTACTGGATTTTCCGGAGAACTTCTATAAGCGTGTCGGTATGCTCAGGTTTGCCGACGCTTATGCGGATGAAATTCTTCAGTCGCGGCTCATCGAAGTAGCGGACCATTATCCCCTTCTCCTGAAGTCTCTGCCTGACCTGCCGGGCATCTCCCTTCTCTACCGAGCAAAGAATAAAGTTCGCCTTTGAAGGGAAAGGTTTAAGCCAGTCGATTTTTTTTAGCTCTCCGAAAAGCCTTTCTCTTTCATCGATTATTTTATCCACCGTCGATTGCAGGTATTCTATATCTTTCATCGATTCCTCGACGGCGACCAGGGCAGCCACGTTTACGTTATAAGGTATCTTGATTTTCAGTATGTAGTCGGCTATTTCAGGCGGGAAAAGGCCGTAGCCGACCCTCAGACCCGCCAGTCCCGCCCACTTGCTGAAGGTGCGCAGTACTATTAAATTCCGGTACTTCCCTACCAACGGGGCAGCCGTCTCCCGACTGAACTCATAATATGCTTCGTCCATCACCACTACCAGGCCGGTATCCAGTATCTCCAGTATTTCCGGCTCCGGTATTATTGTCCCCGTGGGATTATTGGGGTTGGCAAGAAATATCACCTTTGTATTTTTATTTACGGCGGCTTTCACGGCTTCTATATCGACGCTAAAGTCGCCCCTCCTGGGTATCTCTACCAGCCTGCCACCGCACAGGTCGGTACTGAATTTGTATATGCCGAAGGTGGGGACGCAGTTGATTACCTCGTCGCCCCGGTTGAGAAACAGGCGCAGTATCAGGTCTATAAGCTGGTTGCTGCCGCCGCCGGCAACGATGTGTTCGGCGCCGACCCCGCAGTACCCCCCCAGCAGCTTTCTTAGCCTGGTCTGCCCGTCATCCGGGTAGATATTGAAATCCCGGTATGAAACCAGCGCCCGGATTACCTCCGGCGAGCAACCGTAAGGGTTCTCGTTAGCATCGAGCTTGATAACGTTCTCCACCGGCACTTCAACCTTGCCCTCCAGCGTATCCGGAGAGATACGGGCGGAATAGCCGCCGAA
>CAZCMK010000064.1:0-9448 GCA_964499775.1 uncultured Dehalococcoidales bacterium
CCAAAACCGAATAGAACTGGTATATAATACACAAGGATTATTTCTGAATATCTGTTATAATAGTATCTCTTCTTGATAAAACAATCTTTGAAATCGGTATTCTGATAAAGATGAGAAGTTCGGTAAAGATAGGCAGGGTTTTCAAGACGCCCATGCGTATACACTATACCTGGATTCTTGTCATCGTCCTCATATCATGGGCTGTCAGTACCCAGTATTCAAACGAGACTGCTATTTTCACAAGATTTGCCCTCGGCGCCGCTGCCAGTGTGGTCTTTCTGATTTTCGTTTTTATGCGTGAAATCGCCCTTCTCCTTCTGGCAATTTCAAAGGGTGTGATGGTGAATTCTATAATTATATTCGCTTTCGGAGGACTGGTTGAGGTCGACCCAGAGACCTCTACGCCTTCACATGAGATGCTTCTGGCGATAGCGGGAATGATATCTAATCTGGTTATTACCGGTATCTTTTATCTGGCTTATGTATTGCTGGCACAGAGAGTGCCGGAGGTGTACGCTTTACCTTTAAAATGGCTGGCTTTTCTGTATATCACGCTCAGCGCATTCCATGTTATTCCGGCATTTCCGCTGGAAGGGGGGCGGATTTTACACGTGATTCTGTGGAAAGCTTCCGATGACTTTCCGTGGGCTATGCGTATCGCGGGATGGATAAGCCGGGTTCTTGGTTTTATCATAATGGTAGGCGGTATACTGATACTGATATTTACCATAGAACGTGTCACGGGAGTGTTTTTAGTCGGAATAGGGCTGATATTGCAGAATGCCGCCACGCACAGTATCAGACAGACAAAGCGGATTATGACGATGGCACCTTCCGGCACGGGAGAGGCTCTCTAGTCATCCAGGGCTGCTGTTTTCAGTTCAATCTCGTCGATTATTTTCACAATACGGGTCTCCCTCTGGTATATACTCCACTCTGCTTCGAACCAGCGGAAAGGGCTCTGTGCGTGCGAACGTACCCATATCACGGGATTCAGGGGGTCATCCTGCCACCATGAGACGTTGCTGATACTCGCCAGGGGAGTCCCTCTGCGTATTTTAACATCGTAGAATGTACGTTCGTGCCCTTCCGTAAACAGGCCGGAGCTGAAGACGGTCCACTCTACTTTAACGGTAGTTAAAGGCCCGGCTACGGAGCTTATGGCAAGCCTGCAGTCGGCGGTGTTATCCGTATCTACCCACTGTGCCTGTTTTATGCTTGTGATTACGGGTAGTGATGCCAGATGGACGTGGCTGTAAGAACGCTCGGACCCTTCTTCGCAGCTTCCGACAATGTCTTCCCATTCCTGCCATTTATAAAAATAAGGGTTTGTATGTACGATAGTCCCGTTGGCGGTAGCGGTACCGCCAACGATGTCCGACCATCGGTCAGTGCCCAGCAGCCAGTCGGCTTCGTGTTCCATGGTACCGCTCCGGGCAAGTACCGAACACTCTATCGGGAAACCGAAAATATAGAAAAGGATATTATTAGCCAGTATCCATGTAGCCTTGTCTATCGTTGAAACGTCGCTGTGACCGTATTCACCGTAGTAGATGACGTCCGCACCGTCCGACAATTGGGCGGATAACGGCACGACACCATCATCCATATTCCTTGGCCACACGTCGACCCCGGTACGGTCGTACTTCGGGCTTAAAGGAGCGCTTTCGGAAGAAACGAAGGCAAGCCAGTGCTTGTCCCGGCTTACTTTTAGTCCGTCCTCAGAGCTGTCGTAAAAGGCTAAAGAGTCGCAGACTCCTTCGTCAGAACCCAGGAGCGTAGTCCGGCAGTAATTCAGCATCGGTCCGCCGCCGGGTACGTAGTACTGGTCGAGGTTCTTGATAGGGCTGTTGATGGTAATCACGGCAGCCACTCTTTCCGTGATAAAACCTATATTATGCGCTGCGGCAAAGAGGGCGGTCTTGCCTCCCATGCTGTGCCCGACAAGGATGAGGTTATCTTTATCACCGAAGTGCTCGTTGATGCTATCGGTAACGCTCTTCGACCAGGTGTAAATATCCGCGTAGCCCGGGTAACAGCGGGTTAGCATATTTACCTCTACCGTGACGTCCGGATGCTCTTCCTGATAACGGGCAATGAAGAAGGGAAGCACTTCTGTGATCTGGTCGGATAACGCCTGAAAAGAACACGGATTGCCTCCCATGCCGTGGAGGAACACGAAGTTGAGCTCTTTTACCTTTTCAGCGGCGTCCGGAGCCGCCCGTGCCGGTTGAAAGACCGCAAGCTGGAGGCACAGTACTGCAGTGAGTAGCAGTAGAAGTCGTTTTTTACCTGTATACATCATACTGGTTATACCACGATTGTATGCCTGATAATTGTACAGGAGTATAATATTTACATCAAGGTACTTGCTGGATAATTTCTTGCCCTTAATTTGATTCAGGTAACGGCACAATGATACACTGGAATAGGAGCATGGGTAATACCATTACGCCGGAGAGTTTCGATAGTCTTTTTTCTTTCTGGAATGAGTCCGACCAGCGCTTGAACTGGAGTCCGGTCTTTATTTTACCTGTCTGGTTGAAGGTGTGGTGGCAGGTGTTCGGAGATGAAGCTGAGATTTATCTGAACGCCGTCAAGCAGGATGATGAAGTTATCGGTATTGCTCCGCTGAAGGTAAAGGAAGGGAAAGCCTCTTTTATCGGTAGTGCCGATGTTTGTGATTACCTCGATTTTATTATTGCACCGGGAATGGAGCCGGTTTTCTTCAGCGTTTTGCTCGATAATCTAAAGCAGAATAATATCAGCCACCTTGACCTGGAGTCTTTGAGACCGGACTCCACCGTACTTACCAGCCTGGTTGATATAGCGCGAAACCGCGGTTACCGGGTCAGTTCCCGTCAGGTGGATGTTTCGCTGGAGCTGGAGCTGCCTGCAACCTGGGAAGACTACCTGGCTCTATTGAACGCGAAGCAGCGCCATGAGGTGAGACGCAAGCTGAGGAGGCTGGAAGAAGCGGGCAGGGTGGAGTACCGTTTCGTGAGTGACGTGGCGGGAGTACGCGACTCGATGGATGCTTTCCTGAAAATGTTCACGGAGAGCCGTGAGGATAAAGCCGACTTTCTTGATGAGCGGAGGGAGTCTTTTTTCAGGCTGATGGCGGATGCCATGGCTGAAGCCGGGCTGCTGAAACTCGGAATCCTCGATATAGATTCCGTGCCGGCGGCAATGATTATATACTTCGACTACAATAATTGTATCTACCTGTATAACAGCGGTTATGAGCCCCGTTATAACTCGTTGAGTGCGGGGCTTATGAGTAAGGTGCTGTGTATCAGGGAAAGCATAGAAAATGGCAGGAGTAAATTCGATTTCCTTAAGGGCGACGAGATATACAAGTACCGCCTCGGGGGGAGCGAAGTCCCTGTATATAACTGTCAGATAACCATCGAGTAAAATGGCGAAAGCGAGAGTGTGAATGCAGTCGGACCGGTTGAAGATAGCGATAATCAGCGCTCATAGTTGCCCCGTTGGAACTCTGGGGACGAAAGATACCGGCGGCATGAGTGTTTATATAGTGGAGCTTGCCCGGGAACTGGGCAAGGAAGGACACCTGGTGGATGCCTATACCCGCGTTCACGACCCTACCGACTCCCAGATTGTGAATCTCGGCATGAATGCCCGGCTGATTCATATCGAGGCGGGTGAGTTCGAGCAGATTCACAAGCTGGCTGTGTATTCCTACCTTCCCGACTTTGCCTGTAATCTGGAGGCTTTCAGAAAGAGTAACGGCCTTCAATACGACCTTGTATTCAGCCATTACTGGCTTTCCGCCTGGGTGGGAGAATATCTTCAGCGGTGGTGGAATGTTCCTCACGTAGCCATGTTCCATACGCTGGGAGCCGTTAAGAATGCTATCGGTGTAGGCAAAGGAGAGCCGGAGCTCCGCATCAAGACAGAAGGAGAACTGGCGAGAAGCTGCCATCATATCATCGCCCCCACGGAGAGAGAGAAAGAAGAGCTTATCCAGCAATACGGTTCATCGCCGGAGAGAATCGGTGTCGTCCCCTGCGGCGTTAATATGGAGCTATTCAAACCCGTGGATAAAGAGGCAGCCAGGCGGGAGGCAGGTTTTGGTAACGGTAAAAATATCCTGTTCGTCGGGAGAATCGACCCGCTGAAGGGTATAGAAAATCTGCTGAGGGCAATGCCGTATCTGCGTAACAAACAGGACACGAGACTGACTTTGATTGGCGGCGGTGAAGGCAACCGGAGAGAAACGGAAAGGCTGAAGGCGTTATCCGGTGAACTCGGTATAGAGGACATGGTTACCTTCGTCAGTGCGGTGAAACAGGATAGAATGCCTTACTATTACAGCGCTGCCGATGTCTGCGTGATTCCCTCTTATTACGAGAGCTTCGGGCTGGTGGCTCTGGAATCCCTTGCCTGCGGCACGCCGCTGGTAGCCAGTGACGTGGGTGATTTGAGGAATATTATCCGTCAGGGCGAGACGGGTTATGTCGTTGCCGGTAATGAACCCCGCCGACTTGCCGGGAAGATTGACCTGGTACTTGACCGGTCGGTGACAGATAAATACCCGGTTTCCCTGATGCGGGACTCGGTCAGTGAATTCGCGTGGCCGAATATCGCCGAAGCGATTGCCGGAGAGTTCCGCCGGGTTCTGGACAATTACAATATCGCCGTGTCTTAATCTACCGGCTTTTCATACCACAGGTTACTGCTGCGGAGCTCGAAACCGACCGACCTGTAAAGCTCATAGGCCACCGTATTGTTACTGTCCACCATCAATTCGACCAGCTCGATACCTTTATTCTTAAGGCAGGCTATCCCGGCAAGCAGTACTTTTTTACCGAGTCCTTTCCCCCGGTAGTCCGGGTCGGTACCAATCATGTATATCAGCCCTCTCTTCCCTCCGGGAGCTTCATCGTCCTCGATTATCTCCGTCCAGCAGTAGCCGGTGACCTTTTCGCCGTCGTACGTCAGGACCACGTCCTCAGGGGAACGGTGGCTCATATTGATATCATGGATTATTGTTTCCGCGGTATTGGGATTGTACCCCCAGTGCTCGGCAAAGGCACGGTTCTGTAGCACAGCCAGCTTCTCCTCTTCACCCGGCTGCAGGTATCGGCACTCTGAAGCAGCCTCATCCATATCCTGCTGGCTGACTCTACCGGTATACAGCCTCAGTCCGATGTAGCGTCGTACGTATTTAAAGCCCATTCCGGGTAGTATGTTTCTGGCTGTTTGATTGTACTGTGGGACCTCCACGTGCATTACCTGTGCCCCGAGTCCTCTGGCACGCTGTACTGCGTGTTCGAAAAGCTGTGTTGCCAGCCCTTTTCTCCGGTGTGAGGGGTGTATCCAGCAGTAGAAAATAACTCTGCCGATAGCCAGTTCCGGCGTGATATCCGCGTACCCGACCATCTTGCCGGCTGTTTCGGCGATAAAAATGCCCTGCTCGGGAGAAGTACCCGGACGGCTCAGTACCTCGGAAATAGCTTCCTCTGAGACGAAACGTCCGGAAGACTCCGCTTTATCGATTATCCTGTAAAGCCGGACAAAACTATCGAAATCGGAAGACCTGTAGTTCCTGATATTGTAACCGGACTTGCTCATACCGTAGCGTCATTACCTCCGCGTTTGATAGTGTTATTTGGTTCTGGTTGCAATAAGTACTCACCCCCTTGATCCCCCTCTCACACAGCTCCTTTTTTTAAATGAGGTTGTTCTTCTGTGTGAGAGGGGGAGAGAGTTTTGAGAGGGGGCGAAGCCCCCTCTCTCTATTACACCCCTCTCCAGCCATGACAACTCCTCATTCCTTTACAGTGGTTCTGGCTGGAGAGGGGTCAGGGGTGAGGTTATTATTGTCAGCCAAACGTAAACATAACCATTATAAATTGTATCAGGCAGGTAATTGTTATACAATGTTTACTTGATATGTCTGATTAAGGAGGCTCAACCAGAATGCCCGAACTGGTCGATGTAATGGTTATCACACCGCATGCCGACGATGCCGAAGGCGGTGTCGGAGGGACGGTAGCTCGTTGGACACGCGAAGGTAAAATTGTAGTTTACGTGGTCTGTACCAATGGAGATAAAGGTACCAGTAATCCTGATATAAAGCCGGAGAAGCTTGTAGAAATCCGGGAAAAAGAGCAGCTGGCGGCGGCGGAGATGCTGGGAGTGAGGGAAGTCATCTTCCTGCGTCACCCTGACCAGGGGCTGGAGGACACCCCTGATTTCAGGAAGGAACTGGTACGACTGATAAGGATGTACCGGCCGGACACGGTGGTAAGCGTTGACCCTTACCGTCGGTATCTGTGGCACCGCGACCACCGGATTACCGGACAGGTAGTGCTCGACGCCGTTTTTCCGTATGCAAGAGACCTGTACGCTTACCCCGATTTGATTGAAGAAGGCCTTCAGCCTTTTAAGGTAAAAGAGGTGCTGCTCTGGGCTTCCGAAGACCCGAACTACAGGCTGGATATCACCGATACATTCGATATCAAGCTTGCCGCTTTACGCTGTCATGTAAGTCAGGTGGGCAGCGCTCCGTTTGAAGAGATGGAAGAACGGGTAAAAGAGCGGAGCAGAATGCAGGCCGAGGGTGAAGACTTCGAGCTTGCGGAATCATTTCATCGGGTAGAAATATTCAGGTAGTAAACCACCTTACGATTACGGGCATTCTTGTCTCGTAAATGTCTCTCTAGTGTCATTCTGAGTCTGCCTCAGGCGGACGACCTGCCCGCCAAGGCTTGGCAGGCGGGAGAATCTCTATTGAACTAGGACGTAAGCCAGACTATATCGCCGCAAAGGTCAGGGTCGTGGTTGCGGGATGAAAACACGGCAAACTCCTCTTTCTCTTTTTTCAGTATCGTGGACTCGCCGTGTCCCGGGTGTATCTGAGTATCATCCGGCAGTACGAAAATCTTCCCGGTTATCGACTCAATTATCTGTTTCAAAGCGGCGGGAGAGCGTGTCTTACCCGGACCGCCGGTGAATATGGTATCCCCTGACATCAGGTAATTACCGGTTCTGAAGCACAGGCCGCCGGGAGTATGCCCCGGTGTATGAATCACCTCGATTTTCAGGTCTCCCACCGTCAGTGTATCGCCGTCGTTCAGTAATATGTCCGGTTTTTCGGGCAGGCCTGTTGCGTCAGCCTCATGGACGGCCAGTGGGACCTGCAACTTCGAGTGGAGCTCGGTCAGGGCGCCGGTGTGGTCCATGTGGTTGTGGGTCATCAGGATATATTTGATATTGGCGCCCTTTAAATTTTCCAGTAAAGTGTCAGCTTCGGCAGGAGCATCAATCAGTACGCTGTCCTGCGTCTTTTGACAAACAATAATATAGGCATTGGTTCCAAAGGGTCCTAAAGGAAGCTTCTCTATCTGAATATCATCGTTTTTAACCACCACAGTCATTTTTCCAACTCACTGAATACCCGGTCATCTGTGGCCCACATTATATCACGGTGTTGAGGCTATGCACTCAGGTTAAGCCAGGTTCTCTATCGATACCGGCTCTATACTTTCGGGCAGTTCGAAACCGAATATTCTGGAATAGAAGTACAGTTCGGCATCGAGCGCCCGTTTTATATTCGGCGCTTTGCGGAACCCATGCTGCTCGCCCTCAAAGAGGACATATGCCACGGGTATTCCTTTCTGCCGGAGACCGTTTACCATCACTTTCGCCTGGTCGGGAGGGACAACCCTGTCCTCATCACCCTGGAAAAAAATCACCGGGCATGACAAGCGGTCTATAAAATTAATGGGCGAGCGCTCCAGATACAAATCACGGCGTTCGGGATACGGGCCGACAATCCGGTCCAGGTAACGCGACTCGAACTTGTGCGTGTCTTTTGCCAGTGCCTCAAGGTCACTCACTCCGTAGTAGCTGGCTCCAGCTCTAAAAGTATCCCGGAAGGTCAGGGCGGCAAGGGTGGTGTATCCACCGGCGCTGCCTCCTCGAATAACCGCTTGTTCTCCGTTTACCTCGCCTCTTTCAATAAGATAACGGGCGCAGTTAACGCAGTCATTAACGTCGACGATACCCCATTGCCCGTCCAGTCTCTGGCGGTATTCTCTCCCGTAACCGGTACTCCCGCCGTAGTTGACGTCGGCAATGGCAAAACCCCGGCTGGTCCAGTACTGTATGGAAAGACTGAGAGTACTGGATGTGGCGCTGGTCGGTCCGCCGTGACTTATAACAATCAGCGGCGGCAGTTGGGAGTCGGGGGCGGTAAAATCGGCATTCTTCGGCCTGTAGTACAGGGCGTGTGCCGTCAGGTCGCCTTCGGTCGGAAACTCGATTGCTTCGGGAAACGAAAGGAATCCGGGTTCTACAACGACTTCGCTCGAACGACGGAGCACCTCTATCTTTCCGGTAGTTAGTTCGAGCCGGACGATTGCGGAGGCTTCTTCCGGCGAACCGGCAATGAACACCGCGTAATCCGTGGTTGCTTTTAGTGATGAGATAGAGGTATAAGGGACGTCGATTATCTTGAGTTCGAGATTCGCCGTATCCAGGCTCGCCAGGTATGAAACACCGTCCTTGGCGTAGGTACATATCAACCGTTGAGATGATATAAAATCGAAGTTCGATAGGCCGAAAACCCAGTGTGGCGCTCCGAACTCGGCCTCCATCTCACATACGGGTTCCACCTGCCCGTCCCGCCACCGGTAAAGGTTCCACCAGCCGGTCCTTTCCGAGATGAAGTACAGCGTACCGTCGGGAGAATACCCCGGCTGGCAGATGGATTCATTACTGCTGCCGGCTACGAGTACAGGGTTAACGATTGCCCCGTCCTCCTTAATCTCGCCGACCCACAGTTCCGTATAGTCCCAGGGCATGTTGGGATGGTTCCAGCTGAGCCAGGCAAGGTGAGAGCCGTCGGGACTGATTCTCGGAGATGAATAGAAATCATTACCGGAAACCAGCTTCTGTATAGAACCGGTGCCGTCAAGGCTTATTCCTGCCAGTCCGTTCTCCGGTTCTTTATCATTACGTGTATGGTCTTCGTATACACAGATTACACGCTTCTTCCGGTGGTCGACTACGCCGTCGGCATAGCGTATATTTGCTTCAGAGGTTATCGGTTCCGGGTCTGAACCGGGATTCTGAAGGTACAGGCGCTGGTCGGTGAAATTCGAGAAATATACCATGCCGTTTTCGACGATAAACGCCCCGCCGCCGTATTCGTGTACCCTTGTCCTGGCATTATACGGCGCGGGGGTAACATCGGTTACCTGACCGCCTGGCGAGTAACGCACGACTACATACCGTCCCGCCTCCGTCGGACGCATCTCGTTCCAGTAGACCTGATTACCTTCAATTTCTATCTGTCCGTCAAACCTTATTATGGCTGACGAGAGAATATCTGAGGTTATGGGTGATTTCCATGAGCCGTATCCGGCTGTTTTTATACCTGTCATTTTTGCCTCCCACTGTATACCCGGCTATCTGT
>CAZCMK010000065.1:0-5890 GCA_964499775.1 uncultured Dehalococcoidales bacterium
CCTTGATTACCGCGAAAGTTGAAAACGTGAGGGCGTTAAGCGAGTTCACACAAGAATACGGCGTGTACTAATAAGAGAAGTTTCATCTATTTTACAATCTGACTTCTTGTACAGCAGGAGTGACATCCGGCGTTTCCAAGATTTGGGTAACAGGGTTAACCACATATCCTCACGATTCTTTACCTGATTTGATTGGCGCCCAAAATTCTACACCTCTCTTGTAGAATCCAGTGATTCTTGCTCTATTGCCAGTATTATTTTAAGCTCGGAAATTTGATTAGCATATTGAAAGACCAGCTTCGATAATTCTTCTATCCGATTCTCAATATGTCTGAGAGCGAGATTAGATGCACTGGCTGAATTCCTGGATTGTGTAGTCGATGTACTATTACTTTTCATATCAACCTCCGTTAGCATTTTCAGAAAGTATACCAACAGAACACTTAATGAGTTATAAAAAGACGCATTGGGATTCTTAATAAACTATTAACACTGCTAGACCGGTTGAAGGATGGGACGTATACCGACATAACCCCGGCCGAAGCCATGCAGATGATAGATGATAACCCGGACTTAATCGTCATCGACGTTTCACCTGCCTATGCGGACGGGCACCTGCCGGGAGCGTTGAGTTATTACCTGGGAGATGGCTCGCTGGATGCGGCTATTCCGATGCTGGATAAGGATGCCGAATACCTGGTCTACTGCCATATCGAGAGCGCGTCGAGACAGGGAGCGCAGAAACTGGTGGATGCCGGTTTCATGAACGTGTACCGGCTGGAAGGTGAATTCGGCGCCTGGGTAGATGCCGGGTATCCAGTTGAATAGCAGGAGCTGTTATGCCGGATCACCGGTCCGGGGAGACCAGTCCCTATTTGCTTCAATGCGCAGATAACCCCCGTGGACTGGTTTCTCTGGAGCCAAGCGGCATTGTATCGAGTAATTGTTCGCTATTCGCCTATCAGGTAACTGAGAGAGCCGCTCGCCCTCGGCTCGCTACGGAAGGAAAGAATGATGTATATCAGATTCCATTCGTCCACCAGAGTAGGTACATCTATCTGAGCTGAGGTATCACCTGTCGTCAACAAGCCGCTTGCCCAGGTAACATAAAAAGTATCGATATCCACCCCGTCGGCAGTCATGTCGGCAGACATGCCGTTCCAGGCATTGTCAGGGTCAGTTTCGCTATTACCTATAGAATCGGTACCATCCCAGAGCGTAGTGCCGTTGAAGTCCAGGTGGTCACCGCTTAAATCCAGCCACGGATTACTTGCTCTTTCATCCCCTTCACCGACAAAGACCGTCAGTCTGGCGGCATTCGCCTCGCCCTCAATCGGCTCCGGGACGATAAAGCCGCTGATGATTCCTCCCTCCATACCATCATCATCAAAGTCGATATTCTCGTAACCATCGGAATGCATAAAGGTATCATAGAGATAAAGGCAGTGCCCCTGTGTCTCCGCACTGGAATAGATAATTATCAGTGACCAGCCAGCATAGGAAAGCACGCTGGTGGTATCTCCAGCTACGCCGCCAACAGTATAGAGTGCATTGCCGGGGTGATTTACCGCCGGGTCGGGCGCCTTGGTACTGTACGCCTTAACCAGCGCCGTTACATCCTTGTAGCAGACATAGGAATAACCTTCAGGACTACCCATCATATAGTTGGTCATAACCTCGGAGCTACTGGCTACGAGCTCCTGAGTACCCTGCGCGGGAGTGCCGTTATCAGAATAATAGACCTGATTACCGTCTATCTTGAAAACAACAGAGGTATCCGGAATCATCTCAGATGTAGTGATGGTAATGTTATCGATATAGCAGTATTCCGTTCCGCCAGAACCACCCTCGCTAAAGCCGGACAGGTAAAACCTCATTGTGAAATTAGCAGTTAAATATGCAAGGGGAATAGTATCTTCAAAGGACCCTTGGGGATTATCATCCTTGAAAGCCAGATAATTGCCGCTCCAGGTAGTCCCGTTATCGCTGGAAAAAGCATAATAAAGTCTGTCGTCTGATTCAAGTCTCCCGCCTTCGTGCTGATTCCACATTACTTTAACCGTCCCGAAGGCGTAGTCAGTCAGATTAAGGCTGTGTCCCAGGGTAAGGTATTTATCGTCTTCATCCATATCCTCGCTATCGTAATGACCTCGAAATTCATGATTCCAATAATTACCTGAAATGCTCCAGGCATCGCCCCTGGTCCAATTAGTAAAGTTGTTACAGGTATCGGAGAATACGGCTCCACTCCGCCAGGCTGACCAGTAAAGGTAGGCGGCTCTCACCGTGGCATCGGTTGGTACATCGTTGACATCGGCACTGCTTTCAGAATGCCAAGTTTCACGGTAGTCCGGGTTGGTATCTTCATCTGTCATCAGTGAATTGCCTGTAGCTCTGTAATCTCCGGCGATTCCTGAGCGCAGTAGCCTCGTCTCGCTTTTTGCCATATAAGATACAATTTGAGTGCCGCCGGCTCGCGAAGTAATCTTGTAAATTTTGACATTGGCTTCCCAGGAGAAGGGGATGTCAGACACTCCGCTCGTTTTAATCCAGGCAACGGTATCAGGTTCAATTCCCTCCTCGGTTGAGTCAAACTGGAAGGTAACTTCGGCTACCCTCGGCGACACCATCGGGTCGACTCCGGGGAAATCATCGAAGGGCTCGGAGGTGAAGCTCCAGATTACAGCCTGGTTACCGGCATAGGGCTGGATTGTAACATTGTCTGCCAGGATTTCAAGATTACTGCTGCCTTCCACATAGCTAAAACCGCACGGCAGCCACACACCCAGGCTTTCTACCCTCAAATCTTCTCCGGCTTCGGGATAATAGGTCAGCATGATACTGTAATTAGAAGTCCCGTTAGCGCTGGTTACTATCAATTTTTCCGCCTCGGCAATACCCCTCGCCTCGCTTTCACTCGGTACGGGTACATTCACGGGTATCCAGACGTTCTGGATAGTAATGTTTACGGTTTTGTCATTGACATTTTCAGACGGGCTGTAAGTCCAGTTCTCAGTAAAATCATATACGCTATAGACCGGGTCGGTTAAGAATGTATCCAGGTAGTCGTATTTTATCTGCCATCTGGCGTCCTCTATGCCGGCATCGGCGGCATAGAATTCATCCGTTTTGTTCTCATACACCCGGCCTGTGCTGACTCCTGTGCTGGCGAAAGACAGGAGACTGACAGCCAGAGTGCTACCCAGAAACAGCAAAATCAGTACCAGAGCCAATACCTGCCCTTTCTGACCGGTATTGCGTTTGTTCGGTTTAGTTCTCAACGCTCTAAACATCGTGCCACCCCATTTACTGAGGTTTGGGGACAACCTCGAGTACCCTTGTCTCGTTCGCTGGCCTGACTGCTCCCACCGAGGCAGTTATATGTAAAGTAAGAACGCCATCGTCATATTGACAATTAGTCTCTTCCGAATCAGTGTTAATGTGCCGGGCTACCACGGTTGTGGTTGGTTCGCCACCATCGACAGAGTAGGCTCGCTCGAGTTCGCCGGTTTCTATGGAATAAGTAATACTATTGCTCGTGTTATCCCACTTTACCCAGGACAGAGTAAGGGGAAAACCCGAATCTCCGCTTGTCTCCACGGTTTGAGCCATTTGCGAATCGTAGCTAATCCAGTGAACGGCACTCTCCACCTGTTTGACAGCCGTCATATGGTTACCGGTCGCCTCATTTACATGAAGTACCTGAAAGATGGACAGTCCCAGTACAGGGGCAATAATACCGAGAATGGCAAGAGCTACCAGCAACTCGATTAGTGTGAAACCCCTCTGTTTTTCCCTTATTACTTTTACAATGCCAAACATCTTAGTTCACCTTATAGCCCTCTAAACGGGTCACCTCCGCGTCGTGATGTTTAATTATCACTGTCAGCTTCTGAATGTTGCCATCTCTAGAGTCTATAGTGCTCACAGTGATGTTAGCCGAGTACCCGACATATTCATCGGGAATCGGAGCCGGGTCATATGAAGCCGCGTAAACCTGGTTCTTTACATATTCCATCTGGCTTTCGGCCAGGTTTTTAGCCGTCTCCCGCTCATCCACGGAAACAACAAGGTTGGAACTGGTGGTGAAACCACTGAAAAAGGCGACGGCAGTTACACCCAGGATAGCCACAGCCACCAGCATTTCCACGAGGGTTTGCCCTGATTCCCGACTATTTACCGATTTCAACATTCTAAATAACCTCATCGTTATATCCTCACCACTAAGAATCAGGTGACGGCAGCCATGATACCGGTAACGAGTGCACCCAGCAGCCCTATCACCCCTGCCAGCCTGATGAACCACAGGGAAGCACTCTCCACCCAGGCGGGTATTTCTCTGCCACGCTTTAAAATATCTGTTCTGGTGATAATACGCCAGGGACCGTCGAGCAGACAGAAGAGACCGATTATCATAACGGTACACAGCAGCAGAGTTGGCGTTAGGGCTCCCGTAGAAACCCAGGCCCAGGTTGCCAGTATAGCAAGCCCCACCAGGCGGCTTGCCCACGAGACTCCCTGATGCAGCCAGAAAGGAGCCTGGCGGGAACCGGCAAAGACGCGGACTCTTACGCTGAGCCACAAGGGGCCGTTAAGCACGGTAAATATACCGGCGGCAAAAAAGAAAAACGAATGCACTGCCGAACTAAACATCACCGACGACTCCACCAGTGATAGGAACGCCACCAGTGACCCTCCGGACTCAGCAGAGCGTTAGCACGCAGGACAGATTGCAGGGTCTCAGCCTGCAGGTCGTACTGGGGCACGATGACCGTTCCCGTTGGCCAGCTATAAATCCAATCGTCGTTACCCCAGCCCCAGCCGTCGTATATCTTGACGAAGACCTCGTTGAAGTAGGAACCCGAGTAGGTCAGCGTTCCTTCAGCCTGGAAGGTTATTTCGAATATCTGACCGGGTTCCAGTAAAAGATAGCCATCATCGGCAAAGTCAACAAAAGGATACCCCGCACAGAACTGTCCCGGGTCCCAGACGTAGTCGTCTTCATCCGGATAATCACTGAAGTCCCAGGTTATACTCCACCGGTTCGGGGGGTAGAGGCCGTCGTCCTCCCAGTCCTCACATAAGAAACAGCCTTGGCAATGATAACCACAACCTTCATTATCGTCGGGCATGCATACGGGGGTATATGAAACGGGGTTATCGGTCCTTATCTGGACGTTATCCAGGCGAGCTTCTTCATATGAGCTATCCGTATTTCCGGTGAAGCGGATATCAATCCAGGTATCGTCGGCCTCATCCGGAAGTTCCCAGCTTTCATCATGCCAATAATGTTCGTCAAGGTCGTGTTCATCCAGTAGATTCCATGTTACATTATCAGAGGTTTTCCACTCAACTCTTAGTTTGTCATCGAACTCTGTGCCATCTCCTTCCCAACTGTAGCTTAAAACAATATCAGTATAGCCGTCGGTGTTGATTGAGGACTTGGTGATGGCACCTTCCATACGCAATTCGGCAAAATCATTATAGTCGATTTCGCAATAATTATATTGACCTTCCTCCTCAGTCCAGCCGGTAACTGTGTAAGTGTGACCACGATTGAAGGTGTCGTAGAAAAGCACCGGGTATGACTCGCGATTGAAGATTCTGCCGGAAGCCGAACCGTCCACATAGATAAAGCCTTCTTCCTGCAGGTCCGAGCCGGTAGCCGGCAGCCAGTCCTCCACCTCGTATATACGTATCGGTACAGTGTCCACGTTCTCGATGGTGATGGTGTAGGTAACGGTGGTCGGCTCGTAAGGATAGACAATCTCGGGGTCGGACGTCTTGTTGACCTCCAGCTTGCCACCGTCACAGTTCGTCTCCACCGGGTATCCAACGATAATCTTGGCGGTGGTTCCACTGACGATTGGACCTTCACCATCACCCCACC
>CAZCMK010000065.1:5990-9404 GCA_964499775.1 uncultured Dehalococcoidales bacterium
ACGATAATCTTGGCGGTGGTTCCACTGACGATTGGACCTTCACCATCACCCCACCAATCCCGGTCTTGATTGGATACCCAGATTTTATTGCAGTAGGTACCTGTTTCCAGGGCGGCTTCCGCCTGGAAACTGAACGTCCTTGTCTCGCCGTAATCGAAAACTATGTCGTAGTACCCTTTATCCTCGAAGTCCCACTCCAACTCCTGATAGCAGTCACTGCTCCAAGGGTCATGGGTTTCGGTATAGGTAGGATCGAAGGGAGGTACGGGCCACTCCCCCGAAGTGGCTCCCTGATAACCGCTGAACTCAACGGCATCGACGAGGAATGTATCCGAAGAATGGTTACCATTTATCCTGAAGGATACGTATAGTACGGATGGTCTGCCATAATCGGAAAGGTCATAATAGTGCTGCGAGTACTGAGAACTCCGGTCGTAATAATCAAAGGTGTCGAGCGGGTCCCAGCTCTCACCGTCGGTGGATGCCTTGACCTCTACCGTCTCACCCTGCTCACTTCCATAAAACCGTGACCAGAAATAGAGGTAGGGTCCCGACCCGGTGGTACCGCTCAGGTCGACCGCCCGCTGGGCATAACCGTCCCCCGTACCGCCGGCGCCTTGGAGCATGAGACACCGCTGGCCCTCGAACTCCCCGTATGTAGTTTCAGAGCAGGCTCCCGTGAGTGTCCAGTCTGCATACCAGGGACCGGTATCGCCGCTGGACTCGAAGCCGTCGAAGGCGAAGCTGTCAAAAGATACCACATCCCAGTCCGTTGAATCATCGACATACTGAAGGTAGTCACCGCTTGAGGCTCCCCGCATCGGCAGCTCATCCACAATCCTGTCCAGGCTGCATCCGTCCGGGTCCACGCACTGCATGGTCACATAGTAGGTATACAGAATTTCTTCACCGGGCAATATCTCGGTGATTTCCGCGGTATTGGTGAACTTGAGGTCGTCAAGGTATAACCTGTCTGAGTCATGGTCACCACTCACCTCGAAGGCTATGTAAAAGGTAGGCGGCGCACCGTAGCCGCTCAGGTCATACCAGTGCTGGCTGTATGTGTAGTCATTGTCTTCTTCAGTGAAGGTCTCAAGCACATTCCAATCTACCCCGTTGATGGAAACCTTGACCTCCACCGTATCGTTAGCCCAATCCTCAAGGTCGTCAATCCGTGCCCAGAAAGTGAGATATGGTCCCTCTCCCGTGGAGCCACTCAGGTCAAGCTCTCTCTCAGCATAGCCGTCGCCGGGTGTCTCATTTCCATCACCCCGGAGCAGTAGGCACCAGGTACCTTCATGCTCCTGGGTGCTGAAGTCATAATCACCGGACAGATTCCAGTAGTCTGACCAGTTACCTGTACCGCAGGAACCGTCACCACACGGGAAATCCTCGAAGTTGTCAGCGACTAGGGTTGCATAGGTTGCGGTAGCGACAACCGTCTTATCTACCTTGAAAAATATTTCGCCCTCGGCAGGCCCCCCCAGCGGCTGTTCTGATAACTCGAATTCCAGCGTCTGTGCCATTATGGTAGCGTTAGCCGTTACACCGTTGAGGGTAACAAAGAAAGGTTCGCTCTCTGCTCCCATCTCCAGGCTCTCGGCAAAGCCAGGCTCATGCTTCAGCCGCCACATCCCGTATTCAATAGCGGCATCGGCGGCGTAATCCTCCATGATGAACTCCCCGTACATCGGTCTGTTCATGACGACGGTATCCACTGTCTGGAGGAGGGGAATAATCAGCGCGGCACCCACGCCCAGTATTATCAGTATCAATATAAAAGCCTGCCCGGCTTCTCTTCTCATTATGCTCCTTTATTCTATTTCATCGGTACGCATTTCGCTGGTGATAGTCCTGGTCACCGCGGAATCGGGTAATCCGGGTTGAGAGGTCAGCGTAACGGTAAAGACTCTATCACTAAAAGAAAAATCAGCATAGGTAATGTGTCTGGCGACGATGGTCATCTGTCCATCGTAGATACGCTGGAGCTGGTTATCATAAAGAGCGTAGCTGACCGAGTGTTCTATAACGCCTTCATCAGCCGCCCAGTGAGTATAGTCACTCCATTCCAGAAGCATACATTTGGGGGGGGCTTCCAGGGTAGCTTCCTGAGCCATAACCAGGTCCCCGGCGAGAAAGTGCAGAGCGTTATCCAGTTCAGCTATAGCAACGCTCGTCTGGGCTATGCCCGCCCTTCCCTGCATTATTGCAAAGTAACTGGAAAAGATGACAATCAGGACAGCTGCTCCAATGGGCAGGGCTACCAGTAACTCGACAAGTGTATATCCCTTGTGTTTCATTGTATCGCCTTATAGCACGCCACCGAGAGGACGGGCTTTCCATCGTGATGGACTGACACCGTTATCTCCTGAATGGTGTTGGTGATAGGTTCTGTTATTTTCCCCTCCATTAGCTCATCGAGTGAGACGCAATCGTCTTCCGTTCCGATGCAGGTCGGGGACGTCACGCTGATTTCTATAGAGTAATGCGAAGGAACGTCTTCGATAACCTCATAATTACCGTATTCATCAAATTCGCCGTTTTTAATAGCTTCCAGTTGAGTACGAATCAGAACTTCAGCCTGCTGCTGTTCATTCAATATTCCGACGCTCCTGTAACCGGTGAACAAAGCGCTCATAAAGACTACCCCGATAGCCGCCAGAATGCTGGCAGCAATCAGATTCTCAAGCAGGGTTACCCCGGCCTGCTCCCCGGACAATCCAGGCAATAACTTAATTATCCGTCTCATGATTTCATTTTCACCACAGTGACATATTCATCCCGGTAACCGGTGCTCCGACTCACCATACGCCGGTACTATGCAAAGTTGACATTACTGAATGTTACTTTCTCGAATACATCTGTTTTCTGAACTTGCTTGTCAGGTACGTTTTTCATCAACCTGGTATCTTCATGGTTTTACAGCCATTTCCTTACCGCTTCAGCAATAATGTCACTTGCCGGTTTAAGTCGTCTGGCAGCTTCCACCTTCAAAGTTGTATAGAGTTCTTCATCGTGGAATACTACTGTCATCCTTCTGCTCATATCACCGTCTCCTCAAGCATATATACGTATCTACGCAGTATCAAAGTATAGTGCCCAAAAGGACAGATGTCAATGTGAGTTTTACCTCACAACACCGGAAAGGCCTCACTTCATTTTCCTGATTGCGCCAAAATTGAACCAAATGGCTCTTCCATGAATGAAGTTCTATAAACTAACAGAATTGTTAGTCCAGGTTACTTTATAGATAGAACCCTGTAGAATGGAATTCTCTTTAGTATAAAATTTCCGATATTTAGTCTTTAAATAGTAACGACAAGCTAATGTTTAATAACGAAATTTCGTAGACGTTGTTATACCTTTGTCGCACTTAAATTGATACCTATTGGTATAAATACACAACTTTCAAAC
>CAZCMK010000066.1:0-5032 GCA_964499775.1 uncultured Dehalococcoidales bacterium
CTTTCACATTCCACAGGTTTATACGATTTACCGGAGTAAATATAGCTTTTATACTACCGATAATTAGCCTGTCGTTTCAACCAAAGGAAGCATTCAGGTTACGGACGTGAATTTTAGCGCTATACCGTTCATACAATAACGTTTACCAGTCGGCGGCGGGCCGTCATCAAAGACGTGTCCCAGGTGCGATCCACACCGAGCGCAAAGGACCTCCGTCCGCACCATTCCCAGACTGGTATCAGGCTTTTCTATCACGTTTAAAGGCGAGATTGGCTCATAGTAGCTTGGCCAGCCTGTTCCCGATTCGAACTTGGTGACGCTTCGAAAAAGGTCGGTGCCACAACGTACGCACTGAAATATACCCGGTACGTGGACTTCACTGAACGTGCAGGTACCGGGATATTCTGTCCCGTGCCTGGTAGTGATTTCATATTGCTGTTCGGTAAGTAGCTCTTTCCATTCTTCTTCAGTCTTCTCTATCTTCTCTACCGTCACCACTTTATCTTTTACGGCATCATAAATATCGATGTTTTTTATCTCCTCACCTCCACCTCGATATTACCAATCATGGCTTATCTTGTATTATTTATAATCGCCGATAATTCCCCAATCCTCGATTTTATCATATCTTCTTTTTTTAGAACTAAACTTTACATGCACCGGAGCGTTATCCAGCTGAGGATTACTCTCGTATAATGCTCTGTCACCATACCTGAAAGATTCCAGAACAAGCGTTAGTTCCGACTGGAAAATATTATACCTCCACTTAGCCGTACCCAGTGCAAATCCCCCGCTTACATGGCAGTATACCTTAAGTAAAATTCTACCGCCGTCATCAATGAACTCGGCAAATACTTCGTCTCTCATCAACCTGATATATAGACCGGAAACCCGCTTTTCATCATAATCGCTACCTATCGATAGAAATAGTTCTCCGGTCCTATCGGAGTGTGTCAAAGTATAACGTCTTGGCAACGTTAACCTCTCCGGAAGAACGCCGGGTAAGTAAGTGACACTGAGTTTTTCCGGATTCAGGCGCTTCATGCTATACTATGACGCTTTCCAATACCGCTTTGTCCGCACCGAAGTATACTTCATTCCCAACACGGACGACCGGTCTGCGGACAAGTCTCGGCTCTTTCAACATCAAATCGATAAGCTGGTCATCGTCCAGTTTTTCGCGTTCCAGTCCCAGCTTCTTGAAACTCGGTCTTCTGAAATTAAACATCTCGGAAGCCGGTTTCTCCTGTAAAATCTCCTCTATCTCAGTCCGGCTGAAAGGGTTCTTAAAAAAATCCCGTTCGTTAATTTCCACGTTTTTTTGTGAGAGAAACTCCCTCGCCTTGCGGCAGGTGTTTCATTTAACCCACAATAAAAGTCTACTTTAGCCACCACTCCTGTTTCCTCCCTCTGACA
This sequence comes from uncultured Dehalococcoidales bacterium, assembly GCA_964499775.1. Classification (GTDB taxonomy): domain Bacteria; phylum Chloroflexota; class Dehalococcoidia; order Dehalococcoidales; family UBA2162; genus MGML01. The sequence continues at coordinate 1,417 of CAZCMK010000066.1, forward strand.
AGCAATACCTATAATATTATACATTAAAATCAACTGATTTCGCCTCAACGGAGGTGGTAGTGATGCTTATATTAAAGACGCCCGGAGGTAGAACCTCCAGGCGTCCCTATCGACTACCATAACTTCAGTCCTGTTTTACCAATCACAGACAAAACGGACTGTAAACCACTGCTCGCCGCAGCTAGATTTGATGAATTTCTCCGGTGGCTTTGTTCTTCCAGTACCCCCGCGACTGTATAGGCCAGTTGAATTTAATAGCCCCGGGCCTGGGACAATCATTAACGCAGCAGCCACAATACCAGCATTCCTCAGGATGCAGTATTATCGGCGGCTTGCCCTTCTCCGGATGCGGTATATATACGTCTATCTGGCAGACCTCCACGCAGTGATTGCACCCGTTGCAGATATCCGGATTGAAAACCACCGGACTGTTCGGTGTCATAACATTCGGCATAGCCACTATTTTTTCTTCTGTCATTTTATCCTCCAGTTATCCGTTCGTTCACAGGGTTTTATTGAATACGTCATTTCCCCTGATAAACTCCGGTGTAATCTTTATTACGGGCTTCATAATGCTGCTTCATATTGCCCCAGTAGTCCAGCGGTAACTCACCGGTCTTAACCTTGCCGTTTTCCAGCTTTACCGTAAGGAATTTCCTCCACTCGGGCGGGTCTATCTCCGGGTAATCTATTCTCTGGAAATTCAAAGGCATACTACTGGCTTTACGTGCCAGAGAGGCATGAATTATTATCTGGGCATAGGTTAGAAGACTGGTGTCTTCTATGCTGCGCATCAGCTTATGCGGGTCGAGAGCGTAAAGCAAAGGCACCGATTCTTCCTCTATTTTTTTCAGGGCATCGAGACCCATGTTAAAGAGGTTCTCGTCTTTATACTCGCTTACGTAATACTGCATTGCTCTGGCAATGCCGGCATGAACCTCTTTCCAATCGACACCGCTGCTGCGTTTTACCGGTGCGTATACACGGGCTTTTTCAAGCTCGACCTGTTCCCGGGATATCTTCGATTCACCGACTTCGCGGGTATAAGCAGCGGCTTTCCTTCCGGCATACCGCCCCGTAGCTGCCGCATAGCTGTGGTCTTCAGGCGAGAACATCTGCATTCCGGCGGCGTACAGTCCGTCCAGAGTAGTCATAAGGTTCCAGTCTACCACCGGGCCGCCACCTCCTTCACGCCACTGCGGCGGGGTTTCGGGCTCGATGTATTTATAACTCTGAAGCAGGTCCCTGCTCTCGTCATAGCCGGCTTCGTTGAAGGTATCCATGATGATTTTTGTCGTCGATTCTTCACCCAGCATCAATTTCCAGGTGGCTCTTCTTTCTACATCCGGCATAGCCGGGAAATCACCGTAGAAAGGAAGTGCGTATTCACCTTTCCGGATGCCTTCACGGATTGCCTGCTCAACCTCGGGTGAGGGTACCATGGCTCCAGCGTCTTCCCAGCCCTGTATCGGATAGGGCACTCTTTTACCGTTGGCGTCGACGATGGGAACATTCTCGTAACTGGCGTCGCCTGCCCCGGAATACCACTTGTGCTTGTGGCCGGTAGCAATACGGATTGTGCCGTTTCTTTCCATCATGGTCAGGGCAGCTCCGGCTCTCCATGCCATGACGGTGCCGTCACCGGTGATAGTGCGTGACATCATGTTGGAATACCCGCACAGCTCGGTGTTTAAAAGCCATATCGAGCCGGCTCCGGCGGTGGAAATAATCGTGGCTTTTGATTTGAAAATCATGAACTCGCCGGTTCGGTTATTGAAGCCGGTAGCTCCGATAACCCGGGAGCCCTGTAAACCGTTCTCGGTCAGGAGACTGGTCGCCATCACACGGTCGTAGATTTCGACGCCCAGACGCTTGCATTCTCTTTTCAGCGCCGGCTTAAAGGTGGTACCCCAGACCCGTATCACCACGTTGTTCAGTGTCCCGTCTTTGTTAAATGTCGACGCCTGCGTGTCGCCGAGACCGTAACTATGTACCCGGGTATAGCGCGGGGAATTCATGAACTTTGTCTCGTCATCCCTTCCTTCGGCACCCAAATACTCATCACCGGTATCCCTGATTTTACCTCCCATCTGCTCCATCTCCAACAACGTATCGAAGTCCTCACGACACTGAATCTGGATGCCGATGCCGTTGGAGTACGGTCGTGAAGCCATATGTACCGCCCATTCATCCGGGTCGACGTTGGAGTTAGGATAGGCGGGAGCGTTACACCAGTGGTCGCATCCCGGACCTCCGGCGCCGCTTCTGACGGTATCGCCCTTCTCCACCAGCACCACTCTAACCCCCTGTCTGGCGGCATTGATTGCCGCCCAGCAACCGGCAATGCCGCCTCCTATCACCAGGACATCGGTATCGATTTCCTGTTCCTTGTCATATCGGACAGGGTACGGCCAATCAGGCGCGTGACCCTGCTCTTTAAAATAGTCCTGCCATGCAGTCAATTTCTTTACCTCCTTTGTTATTTATTGTTGTAAAAATAAGCCCGTAATTTGTAACGCCAATGATATGTCCCATCACGTCCGATTGTCAAGCATTTACAGCCTTCTGCGCCAACCAGTGACTCCTTCATTGTTCTACGTCCAGTTCCCATATTCTGAACAGTTACTTATAGAACTCAGGACGGGGAAAATCAGGGCGTATATCGAAGCCAGAATACGTATACCCGGCTTTCATCTCCTCCTATCATATAGTGAATTGAAAAGTGCTAGCTTATCAGCTTCGCCTCTTCTATTGCGAATTTCTGGAGATAGCCGCCGGTTCGGTGAAAAGCCAGGACATCTTCCTGCCTTGGTTGAACTACTTGTTCTCTTCCAAGAAGGTTCTCACCCGCATACTGTTCTGTTTTTAAAGGGTTGCCTTCCGATTTCAGGAAAGCACAGGCTCCGGCAACCGCTGCTCCCAGCGCCGCCCCTCCTTCGTCGATAGGCGTTACCGGACGGTTCCATATCGCCGCCACCCGCCTTAGTATTTCAGGACTCTTTCTGGCGCCGCCCGTTACGTATAGCGTTTCACCAGTTTCCCTCGTGAAATTTCTTGAATGGTAATACACAGAAGCAAGTGTCGCTTCGATAAGACCGGAATAATCCGTACCCAGACCCGGCTTTTCGTTACCGCACCTGACCATAGGGAAACTCCCGGAAAGAGGGAAGGACTCATTCCTCGGCTGCCAGAACACCATGTTTTGCCCTACCGGTGTCTGCCGCAAAGTCTTCTCGGCAGGACCGTACTCATCTTTCTTTAGTCCGTACAACGCTCTCAGCCGGTCCCACACCATTGCCCCGTTGGTCCGGCAGCCGAAGATAAACGGTCCTCCGGTACCGTCATACATCGCGTTGGCGTAACCGTTCATGTCGAAGGTCTTACCGTCCGTTGCGACCATATTGACAATACTCGTGCCCAGACTCAGCAAGTCTCGTGAGACCAGCACCTTCGACTGCGGATTATCTCCGGAGCCGGCTACAACCTGACAGGTGGTCAAGAAACCGTATTTCCGCAAGAAATATGGCGCTATTGTTCCGACCACGGCATCGGGGGCAACAATCGGTGGTAACTTGCTGAGTAGAGTCTCACCGCCTCCGGGCAACCCGCCGGAAAC
>CAZCMK010000066.1:5132-9031 GCA_964499775.1 uncultured Dehalococcoidales bacterium
AGTTCGGGGGGCTGGCTGGCTTCGCCTTCATTCTCAGGCGGCAGAATATAGTCCTCCTCACGGATACCAAAGATGTTCAACCGTGAATCTTTGCAATAGTCCAGAGAATGCTCACAGACCTTAGTACACGTGTCAATATCCAGCACGACGGCAGAGATTCCCTGGGTGCTGATGTCCAGGCCTAAGGAAAGCCTTCCCTTTTTCATGCCTAAAATGTTACCCCGTAACTTCGAACTCGCCTTCCAGTAAAATATCCGCTGAGGAACGCCCTACCATAACCGTAAAAACCCCGGGCTCCACTTTCAGCTCCATGTCCCTGTTATAGAAGGCTAACTGATCGGCCGTTAGCTGGAATTCCACCGTCTTCTTCTCACCGGCTTCCAGATAAATACGCTCGAAACCCTTCAATTCCTTGACCGGTCGAGTGACGCTGGCGACAACATCATTGATATAGAGCTGTACCACTTCTTCGCCTTCCCGTTTCCCTGCGTTCCTGACGCTGGCCTTTATGGATACGGCTCCGTCAACCGGAATTTCGGCAGGCTCTATAACGAGGTCGCTGAATTCGAAACTGGTGTAGCTGAGTCCGTGACCAAACTCAAAAGCCGGACTGGCATTGCCTTCGACATAGTCAGTCCAAAAGCCGGACTTCCTGCCGGACGGTTTACGGCTGTAGTAAATCGGAATCTGGCCTTCGGTTTCCGGGAAAGTTACCGGCAATTTTCCTCCGGGGTTGTAATCCCCAAAAAGCACATCAGCCACCGCTCTGCCGCCTTCTTCTCCCGGCTCCCAGGCGTTGATAATCGCCGGTATTTTTTCCGCCATCCATTTCAGAGTGCAAGGCCTGCCGTTTACCAGCACCAGCACCACGGGGGTTCCCGTCTCATAAACGGCTCTAACCAGCTCTTCCTGGACACCGGGCAGGCCGAGCACTTCCCTGTCTCTCATCTCTCCGGAGGTGTTATCCGGCATCAGACCGGACTTATCTCCAACCACCACCACAGCAATGTCGGCAGAGCGTGCTGTATCGATAGCCTCACTAAAACCGTCCCTGGAAGTATTATTGATTTCACAGCCTTTGGCGTATAAAACCTTGGTGCTCTCTGAAACCGCTGATTTGATACCCCCCAGAATACTTATAACCCTGGGTGCAGTCACCCTGCCTTCCTGAATATCTTTATCTTTCCAGACAAAACTTTCAGTTCCTGTCTTTTCATCTTTTCTTCTTTCATGTTCGGAATGGGCAGGGAAAGTATAGTCTCCCATGAGATTTCTCTGGCTGTCCGCGCTGGGACCGATGACAGCAATGGTATTAATCTCTTTTTTTAGCGGAAGACTTTCGTTCTCATTTTTAAGAAGGATGATTGATTTACGAGCAGCTTCGAGAGCAAGCTCCCTGTGCTCCGGCGTGTCGATTATCTTTACGGCTACTTCCGGGTTAACGTACGTGTTTTCGAACAGACCCAGTCTTAATTTAAGAGTGAGTACCCGCGACACAGCCCTGTCAAGCACCGCGACCGGAACCAGACCGTCTTCAACCGCCTTTTTCAGCGGCTCGCCGTAACAATTCGTGAAGGGCAGTTCGATGTCCAGCCCTGCTTCGAGGGCAGCTGCGGCGGCTTCACCGCTGCTCGCCGCTATTTTATGGTTGGTCATTAGCTGGGCGATGGCGAAGTAATCGGAAACGACAACGCCATCGAATCCCCATTCGCTTCGTAGTATATCCGTCAGTAGTTCCTCGGAGGCGGCACAGGGTATGCCATCAATTTCATGATAGGCGTTCATTACGGAAAGCACGCCTCCCTCTTTAACCGCCTTCTCGAAAGGGTAGAGATAGACTTCTCTGAATAATCGCGTCGGGATATGTGAAGGGGCAGTGTTCAACCCGCCTTCCGGCAGACCGTGCCCGGCGAAATGCTTGGTCGTCGCCACGATTCCCTGTCTGATATCGTCACCCTGCAAGCCTCTGATATAGGAGACGCCCATCCGTGCGACAAGGTACTGGTCTTCTCCGAAGGTCTCCTCGACCCTTCCCCAGCGGGGGTCACGGGTAACATCGAGTACGGGGGCAAGTCCCTGGTGTACTCCGGCAGCTCTCATCTGCCGGCGGATTATGTCCGTTATTCTGAAGATTAGGTCCGGTTCCCAGGTGCTTGCCAGCCCGATATTCTGGGGGAAAATAGTCACTCCTTTAGCCCTGAAGCCGTTAAGGCATTCTTCGTGGACAATTGCCGGTATACCGAGTCTGGTATTATTCAGCAAATATCTCTGGATATCATTCGCTAACCTGGCAAGCTCATCCGGAGGAAGGTCGGAATTCAGGGCGAGTGCACTAATATGCCCGATACCGTTTTTCAGTACTTTTTCAGCTTTTGCCGGGGCGAACTTCCCGTCTTCCATCAGCGGCTGGGCGAAAACGCTACCCAGCTGGGCTATCTTTTCATCGAGACTGAGTTGAGATAGAAGGTCTTTTACCCTGTCCTCAATAGCTGCGGTACTATCACGATACATCTTTTTCATCCCCCCTTTTAACTACCTTTTCCGTCCGGCGTGCACTTGACGGATAAACTCCTCATCCAGTCCCAGAGTCTCGTACACCACTTTATAAGCAGCAACGGCGTCGTGAGCCGACTGTGCCTGTTTAAGAGCCTTATCGTCGATTTTTCCCGCCAGGGAATCGATGAATTCCCACTGGTAGATACTGCGTTTAACCGCTTCAACCTGGTCTTCCGTGTAAGGAAAGAGGTCGAATCCGATACGCTCGCCATTCTGGCCATAACCGTAACGCCGCAGCACCAGCGCCAGCTCAAGTGTCTGCATAAAGAAAGAAGCCCCCACCATGTTGTCATCGTCAAAGCTGCCCCAGCCTGAATTGCCGTGCTGGTGTCCCAGAAGATTCTCGACTGCCAGCAGCGAGGCGTATTCAGCCAGGGGTTCGCCGTTCATTATCAGATGCTGCCAGTCCATGTTTATTTTAAGATTGGCGATAGATACGCCTCTCTCTCTGACTTTTTTAACCACGTACATGGTCATGCCGATATCACGCATCAGAATACGCATCGCAGGTTCGGAGTTTTTATGCTCCAGCAGCACCGTTACTCCGAGCTGGTTCGCCAGGTCGACTGCTTCCGCGATGGCATCGATAAAATAGTTCCATACCTCCACATAGGGAATCTGGAAGGGGTAGTTATAGCCCTCGCCGCCGGGCCAGATAATGAACTTGGAGCCTGTCGCCGCGGCAAGTTCTATGCCCTTCCTGGTCGTTGCTATTGCTTCCCGGCGTAGCTTTTTATCCGGGTTGATAAACGAGCCGAGAGCATACTTGGGGTTGCTGAAAAGCCCGAGTGCGATACAGTACAGGTCTGCTTGCCCCAGTGCCTCTCTGATTTTTTCAACATTATCTTCGTTGACCTCGCCCGGATAGTGAAATTCATAGCCATCGACCAGCTCTCCTAGACCGTCGACAACCCGCCGCACCTTGTCGGGCATGTCTTCTTTGCCTGCCTCAGGGTGGTATCCCGACGGCATAAACCGCGTTGCGTTAGCCCCGAAAGACCAGATACCGACGCTGTTCTTCACTCTATCCATAAACACAATTCCCCCTTCTTCTGGAGTTATTCAGCACTCTATATCATACACACAAAAAGACTAAATTCGGGCTAAATCGTGAGGATATTATACAACAATGTCACTTCGTTGTTCTTAACGAAAACCCGGGGTTCTGTTTGCATCTGTTTATTTATTATTACCTATCCCCTGTATCACTTCATCCGCCATAGGCAGATTCAGGATAAACCCTTCAGTGTGAACCTTCAGGATGAACCCCTTTCCTGCCAGTACCACCGGTATTAGCTGATAGGTTTTCCCGGCAGGAAAGGGGAGTTAAGGAGAGAGGGGGC
>CAZCMK010000067.1:0-5818 GCA_964499775.1 uncultured Dehalococcoidales bacterium
TGCTGGAGCGTATAATAAGCGCCAGTTCGAACGAGGGAGATGTTGTTTTAGACCCGTTCTGCGGCTGCGGGACTGCGATAGTCGCGGCGCAGAAACTGAACCGGAAGTGGATTGGTATTGACGTTACCTACCTGGCAATCGGCCTGATGGAGTGGCGGCTGAAAAACATTACGCCGTTACCGGAATACAAAGTCATCGGAGAACCTGAAGACCTCTCCAGCGCCGTGGAGCTTGCTGATAAGGACAAATACCAGTTCCAGTGGTGGGCGGTTACACGGGTCGGCGGGCAGCCGTATGGTGACAGGAAGAAAGGTGCTGATACCGGAATCGACGGCTATATCTACTACATGGATGAAAAAGACAAGATTAAGAAGGCTATCGTTTCGGTGAAAGGCGGCAAGACCGTCGGTGTAAGCATGATTCGTGACCTGGGACATGTTATAGACAGGGAGAAGTCGGACATCGGTGTATTTATCACGCTGGAGAAGCCCACGAGACCGATGACGGAAGAAGCCGCTATTAAAGGTTTTTATCATTCCCCTCTGGGAAAAGACTATCCCCGGATACAGATACTTACCATAGATGATATTCTACACGGGAAAATGCCTGATATACCGCCCTGGATTGCGCCTATTACTAAACCTGTATCCTCGAAAAAACGGCGAGGAAAAACCGCCAGGTTGCTCTAACCCACTGTCTCCACTCTGATACCTTCTTCGCCCATGAGGTCTGCCAGTTGCCTGTGGAGTTCGTCGCAGTAGCCGGTGTTTGCCAGCCTTAAAACGTCGACTTTCGTCCCGTTTTCAAGTCGCAGGACGACCTCGTCGCCTCCGGAAAAACCTCTGATAATATCGTTTAGCTTGCGTAGACGGGTTAAGTCGCTCTCCTGGTCGCTGGTCTGTTTCATGCTGATTACCAGACGCTGGTTTAGTATCGGCGGTTTCTCAACCGGAGGCTCTTCTATAACGGGTGGAGATTCCTGTTCCGGGGTGGCAACGGTTGTTTCAGGCGGGGCTGACGGTATCTGGTAGATATCGGCTTTATTGACGCTGAGCTGTATTTCGTCGTCTCTTAGCTTTATCGTCCCTTCGAGCTGGAGCAGGTTGCCTTCTTCCCACAGCTCTTTCGTGCCTTCATAGACTCTGGACCATACCATGGCTTCGACTCCGCCGCTGATATCTTCAATTACAGCCTTGACAAAAGGCTTGCTGTCCTTGCGCGTTACCAGGTAGGTTACACTGGCTACCTCGCAGATTACGGTGACGTTCTCGCCGTTCATTTCGCTGTCAATTGAGGCGCACAGGGTGACACCCGGGTGAAATTTACTGGGGTCGAATGATTTTTTGGAGAAGGGAACGCCCATCAGTTCCTTCTCCCAGCCGGCTTTCTCTCTATCCGTCACATCGGCGTATTCCATCTCCAGGCTTGGCATCGGCAGTTCCGTTGTCTCTCCCCAGAGGTCGAACATGGTGGACTGCCCCGTATCCCTCAACCGCTGCTCCCGCTGCGCCAGAGAAAGGATGCTATTTATATTATGCAGCAGGGTGCCCCTGTCGCTGAGAGAATCGAAACCCCCCGCTTTTATCAGACTCTCCATAGTCCGCCTGTTTATTCCGTGCAGGTCACAGCGCCGGCAGAAATCTTCGATTGACCTGAACTCGCCGCTTTTTTCCCTCTCGGCGACAATCGGTTCGACGGCTCCGAATCCCACATTTTTAATCGTGGCGAGCCCGAAACGTATGGCGGGAGTGTTATCGCCGTTTTTCTCGATTGAGAAGTCCGCCTGGCTATGCTGGATATCGGGCGGCTGTACCTCTATATCCAGCCGGCGGCATTCGGCAACGGCGTTTGCCACCTTTTCCGGCTGTCCGGAGTGCGCGGTCAGGAAGGCGGTGATATATTCCACGGGGTAGTTAGCCTTGAGGTAGGCGGTCTGGTAGGCGATAAGCGCGTAACTGACGGCGTGGGCTTTATTGAAGGCGTAGCCGGAAAAAGGCTCGATAAGGGAGAAGATTTCCTCTGCATCCTTATCGGCAAAGCCGTTATTCTTGGCGCCGGTAATGAAATTCTGCTTCTCTTTCTGCATTACCTCCGGGATTTTCTTGCCCATCGCTTTGCGGAAGATATCCGCCTGTCCCAGGCTGTAGGCGGCGATAGCCTGCACGATAAACAGCACCTGCTCCTGATAAACGATTACTCCATAGGTCTCCTCCAGGATACCGGCAAGGGCGGGGTTGGGGTAGCGGATTGCCTGTTTCCCGTGCTTGGCGTTGATAAAGGTGGGGATATGCTCCATGGGACCGGGACGGTACAGGGCTACCATGGCGGCGATATCGCTGAAGTTGTTGGGTTTGAGGTCTTTGATATAGCGTCGCATCCCGGCACCTTCAAGCTGGAAAACACCGGTGGTCTCCCCGGCGGATAGCAGCTTGAATGTCTTTTTATCGTCAAGCGGTAAGTGGTGTAAATCTATGTCTATACCCTGGCTCTGCTGAATCATGTCCCTCGCCTTGCCCAGGATGGTAAGGTTCGCCAGACCGAGGAAGTCCATCTTGAGCAGACCTATCTGGGCGATATCCTCCATGCTGAACTGGGTCATGGCGGTTGCCTCGCCGTCCGTCTTGCTGGCTCTTTGCAGGGGGACATACCCGGTCAGCGGCTCTTTGGATATGACCACGCCGGCGGCGTGGGTGCTGGCATGGCGGGAAATACCCTCCAGTCTCCTGGCGGAATCAATCAGGTGGTGGACCACCTTGTCATCATGATAGATATTACTGAGTTCGCTGTTTCCCTCCATCGCTCTAGCCAGGGTCATATTCGGGGCGAACGGGACCAGCCTGGCTACCCTGTCTACCTCGCTGTAGGGCATACCCAGTGCCCTGCCCACGTCTCTGAGAGCGGCTCTGGCGCCGAGCGTGCCGAAGGTTATAATCTGGGCGACGTGGTCCTGGCCGTACTTCTGGGTTACGTAAGAGATAACCTCGTCGCGGCGGTCGTCCTGGAAGTCCAGGTCGATATCCGGCATCTCTATTCTTTCTTCGTTGAGGAACCTCTCGAAGACCAGTCCGTACTCAACCGGGTTAATCTCGGTAATGCCCAGGCAGCGGAGGACGATGCTGGAGGCGGCGCTGCCCCTCACTCCGAAGAGGATACCGTTTTTCCGGACGAAAGAAACAATGTCCCAGACGACCAGAATATAATTGGCGAACTGCGTCTGTTTTATTACTTCCAGTTCGTGCTCCAGCCGTTGTTTTATCTCCGGAGAAGGGTTGGGGTAATGCTCGGGCAGACCTTCGTAGCAGAGGTCGGCTAGATACTGGTCGGCGGTTTTTCCTTCCGGCAGCTCTATCTCGGGGAGGTAAAGTCGCCCGAACTCAAGCTCCAGATTGCACATGTCGGCGATTTTCTCCGTGTTTTCGATTGCCTGGGGAATATCCCGGTAAAGCTCTTCCATCTCCTGCGGACTCTTGAGGTAGAGGAAATCGCCCTCCATCTTGATTCTTTTCTCATCATGGATGGTGGCATTCGTACCGATACAGAGCAGCAGGTCGTGAGCCGAGGCGTCTTCCTGATTGACATAATGTACGTCATTCGTCGCTACCAGCGGAATGTCCAGTTCTTTGCTCATAGCGATAAGCTCCTGGTTTATCCGCTCGAGCTCCGAAACGGGGTGCCTTTGAATCTCAAGGTAAAAATCACCGAGAGTCTCCTTGTACCAGAGAGCTGCCTGCTTTGCTTCATCGAGCCTGCCGCTCTCGATAAGAGAGGGGAGTTCGCCGCCCCGGCAGGCGGAGAGACCGATAAGCCCTTCACAGTGCCGTGAAAGGAGCTCTTTATCTATACGCGGTTTGTAGTAGAAACCGTCCAGGTGGGCTCTGGTAATGAGACTGATAAGGTTACGGTAACCGGTGTGGTTTTTAGCCAGCAGGACAAGGTGGTAGCTCTGTTTAGCCCCGGCGTTGCGGCTGGTGTGGCTGTCCGGGGCAATGTATGCCTCGCAGCCGATGATTGGTTTTATGCCCGCCTTTTTTGCTTCGGTGTAGAACTGGATGGCGCCGTACATGTTACCGTGGTCGGTGATTGCCAGGCTGTCCATGCCCATCTCCTTTACCCGTGCCACCAGCTGGGGAATGCGGCACATCCCATCAAGCAGACTGTACTCGGTGTGGACATGGAGATGGCTAAACATCGTACTTCCCGACGAGGAGTCGCATGGAATAATTATAACACGGAGAGAGGTCTTTTTGTGGCGTTTTCAGGTGGAATTTTAAGAGGATTTCATGCGGATTATTTTACCGCTTTGGCAACGAACCGGTGGAATTCGTTTATTTTAGTTTGAAGTAAACTCATATCTCCGTTTTCTTCTTCTCTCTCGAAAACCCGTAGTGCGGAATCGATGAGTTCTTTCCAATCAGGATAATTCTCCATAGTCCATTCAGCCGCCCTGCGTTTTGAGACAACGATATTCCGAGTCCTGTAACTATAGAGCAAACGGCACAGGTTCAGAATGCAGTAAGCCGGATGCTTTTCGAGATGCTCGACGGTGTGTTTCATTGTAGATTCGAGTCCCGCCGTAAGGTCCTGCCATGTCGGTTCGGGGAGAAACTCGTCCGGGTCGGGTCCGTACAGGACAATACAGTAGCCGGCTCTCATATGAGCGATGTGCAAGGGCCAGGATTCGTCGGGAATATCGGGATACACCTGATGCCACGGCGTCGATATCTTCCGGGCATCATCCAGTGATATGTAGTAACCGTCAAGGTCCTCTTTTGAAAAGGGAGACTCCTCACTCAGTTCATTATGAAGCTTCTTAATTGCTTCTTTTTCAGGTTCTGTAAGCTTCCTGTTAACGATTACATGGAAGTCTATATCCTCAACGTATCTCGTTTCGGGGAAGACCATAGTGCCGTAAAGGTATATCCCGTACAGGTTGTTATCTAATGCTGCCTTCAGTCCCTCCAGTAGTCCTCTGCAAACGGCCTGGATTTCCGGGGGCATCTCTTCAAATCTCAGGGGATAAGCCGAATCTTCATGGTTCACTCTCATGATTGACCGGATTATACCACAGCTTTCACAAGTCTTCAGGAATGATATTTGTTGTTTCTTATTAACTATCAATTGTAACGACTATTATTTTATATCCTGCCAGTGTAAAATCTTGGTTAAGATGACGTTGAGAATTCTGAGTATTATTGCCAGGTGGGTCTTTATACTCTGCCTGCCCGTCCTGCTGCTAACGGCCAGCATCGGCTATGCCGCCAACAGTCTCTGGCTCTACGAATACAGCTTCAGTGAATACGATGTCAGTGCTACCACCAGCCTTGCGGAAGCGGAACTGGAGAAGGCAGCCAGAGGTCTGATTTCGTATTTTAACTCCGGTGAGGAGTATATCGACCTTGTCGTTGAAAAAGACGGCAAGTCTTTTGAGTTGTTCAGCCGGGAAGAGATAATCCATATGAAAGACGTGAAAGGTCTTTTCCGGCTGGACTACTGGATTCTGCTCGGTACGCTGATTTATACGCTCGGCTATGCCGTCACCAGCTTTTTCATACGCAGGGGTGCCTGCCGGCGGAAGCTGGCATGGAGCACCGTTATCGGGAGCGGTATTACTCTGGCTCTCATGCTGGCTCTTTGGGTGGGGACGTTGCTGGACTTCGAAGGGCTTTTCTTACGGTTCCATCTATCTTTCTTCACCAATGAATTCTGGTCGGCAGAGGGTTATATGCTTCTGCTCTTTCCGGAAGATTTCTGGTACGATGTCACCCGTTTTTGCGCTGTGGTAATTGTGGTTGCCGCCGTGATAACGGGCGCGGCAGCC
>CAZCMK010000067.1:5918-8849 GCA_964499775.1 uncultured Dehalococcoidales bacterium
GAAATCGGCAGTGCTTTTGATTTTGACATAAAGCAGTCCGACACTTACAGCGTTATCATCGAGGCTGACGAAAGCCTGTTCGACTACGTCGAGGTTTCACAGACTAGTTCGAAGCTAATAATATACCTCAATCCACATCATATTTTTACCGACTTTACCCTCGGGGCTAAGGTCCTGAGGGTTAGTATTACCATGCCCGAACTGCACGGACTGAGTGTCTCCGGAGCGAGCGAAGGTACCGTTGTCGGTTTCAGTTCGTCACAGGCTTTCACGCTTGTTGTCTCAGGGGCAAGTTCTCTTAAAATGGCGGATATCGGTGCCAGTAATGTCAGTTACGAGGTATCGGGAGCAAGCAGGGTTTCCGGTAATATAACCTCCAATAATTCCCGGTTCGAAATATCCGGGGCGAGCAGCCTGGAACTGTCGGGTTCGGCGGGTGCTACTTACCTGATTGTATCCGGTGCCAGCCGGGCAGACCTGGCCGATTTAGTTCTCATCAGTGCCGATGTTACGTTGAGCGGCGCCAGCGAGACAACCGTAAACGTCAAACAGAGGCTGGACATAAATGTAAGCGGCGCCTCCAGGCTTTATTTCATCGGGAACCCAACCCTGGGCAACACCAACATATCCGGTGCATCGACCATCAAGCATAAGTAGAGGAAATATATTTATAACCCCATCCCTCTTTGTCCCCCTTCCCCCTGGTTAATGTCTTCGCCTCAGATGTCATTCTGAATCCGCCTCTGGCTGATGACGAAGAATCTGAGTCCAAAAAAATCAGTGGAGATTCTTCGTTCGCCTCAGGCGGGCTCAGAATGACAGGAGGAAGGTAATATTCACATTTGCTAAGACGGTCGCGTGTTTCTTTGGCGGAAGGCTCCGTGCATAACGAGAGCGGCGGCAACCGAGGCGTTTAGAGAACCGATTTTTCCTTTCATAGGGATAAAGGCTACGGAATCACACCTTTTTCTGACCAGAGAAGACAGCCCTTTCCCTTCACTGCCGATAACGATAGCCGTTGGCAGTCTGAAATCGATATCGGCGTAGTCCGTTGTCCCTGTTATATCTATCCCGATTACCCAGATACCGTTCTTTTTCAGCGTCTCTATTGCCTGAGCGATGTTGGCGACTCTCGCTACCGGAACATGCTCGATAGCGCCGGCGGATGTCCTGGCAACGGCGGACGTTAGTCCAACCGCTCTCCTCGCCCGTATGATAACGCCGTGGATGCCGGTCGCCCCGGCGGTTCTCAGGATTGCTCCCAGGTTAGCCGGGTCTTCGATGCCGTCCAGGACGCAGTACAGAGCCGGTTCTCCCATTGCCTGCGGGATAGCCAGCAGTTCGTCAAGGGTTGCGTAGTCTCTGGCGGCGGTGTAGGCTAAAACTCCCCGGCTGGCTCCGGCAGGGCTCTGCCTGTCCAGGATATGCCTTTCGGCATACTCCACGGGAATCCGGCTCTTTCTGGCGAGGTCGAGTATCCCGGTTACGGTAGAGTCTCTTTTCAGTCCCTTCGCCAGCAGTATTTTATTTATCGGGCGTTTAGCCCTTAACGCTTCGAGGACGGGATTTTTACCCTCGATAATCTCAGCCATTTCTAACGCATAATCCTTCTGAGTCTGGTCTCGGCGTCCCTTTTCTCTTCCTGGCCTATCCTGCTTTTATTTATCGCCTTTCTAAGAAGCTCGATTGACCGGTCGTAGGTCTCGCGGTCAACCGGGTAGGGAATGCCGTCCTTACCTCCGTGGGCGAAGCTGTAGCGGGCTGGGTCGCGGTAGCTGGGGGCGACACCGTGGACTAGCTCGGAAATAAGGCTGAGGGCGCGGATAGTCTTGGCTCCCACCCCTGGCAGTCCCAGCAGGTGTTTAAAATCCTCGGGTTGCCGCTCGTAGGTACTCAGAATTATCCGTTTCAGGCTATCGGGGTGTAAATCATCCGTTGTCAGGTAATGGCGCGCCGGGAGGGTGAGGGTCTTTATTTTTTTCAGGTCGAGCAGGATTTCCTCGGGCTTCTGGTTTACGGCGATTTCGGCGATGGTATTTCTGGCGGGGTCGCTTTCCCCGGCAACCAGGTTAAGTGCCTGTCCCCTGGCTTCTGATAGGATAGCGGAGTGAGGCTCGTTAACGAAGTCGGTTACCTCTTTGCCCAGCCAGTGGTAGCGCCGGGCGTACCGGGCGGCTTCGTTCATTCCCTGCTGTACCACCGCCCAGGAGCCGCCGGCGGTGAAAAGGAAAGCATGGTGGTATATCTGGTATCCGTCCTGAACGGCGGCGCTGTCTACCTTGGCGGACATCCGGCTGGCATACACCAGCGGTTCGGGGTTTATCGATATCAGGTCGCCCCACTTTTTCAGCTCCGAGGGTGTTTTTCGTGAAGTGGCGCCCTTGCCCCCGGCTACGAACAGGCCGAGGTCTTGCTCCATCCCCTTAATTCCCTCTTTAAGAGCGCCGCACAGGGTGGTTGTTACTCCGCTCGAATGCCAGTCGAAACCCAGAATGCAGCCGAAAGCCTGGAACCAGTATGGATTCGAAAGCCTGTTCAGCATCTCCTCGGGACCGTAGTCGGCGACGATGGCGATGGTAATCTCGCGGGCGAGCTTTACCATGCGGTCGAAAAGCCAGCGCGGCGCCTTACCGCGATGGAGAGGGAGGTTGGCTATTCCGGTACGTGTGGGACCTGCGGCGGCAGACATACGCACCAGCTACATTGCGCAGGTTGAGCAGTCGCCGGAGGAGCAACTGGCGCAGGAGTCTCCTCCCACGGCGGAGGTCATGCCGCTCTCGTCGGTGGAGAAGCAGGCGAAGGTGGATAACACTCGTTTAGCCCCGTTCTTGCATTTAGGGCATTCGGCTTTTTCGTCCATCTGGCTCATCGAGCGTAGCAGCTCGAATTTTGAATCACAGTTTGTGCAAACATACTCGTATATCGGCATCT
>CAZCMK010000068.1:0-8450 GCA_964499775.1 uncultured Dehalococcoidales bacterium
GGTGAAAATGTCGTCATCGGCAGAAACGTGGTTATAGGCTCCGGCACCCGTATCCATCCGAATGTATCGGTTTATGAGAACTGCCGCTTGGGCAGGGACTGCGTAATAGACTCCGGAGCCTGTATCGGCACCCCCGGTTTCCGTATCGAGCAGGATGTCCCGCAAAAAACGGTACGGCGAATGCTCCACGTGGGAAGCGTGGTTATCGGGGACAGGGTGGATATCGGCGCCAACACCACCATCGACCGGGCTACCTTTGAGAACGACGCCACGGAGATAGCTGATGACGTGAAGATTGATAACCTTGTGCAGATAGGGCATAACGCCGGAATCGGTGCGAGGAATGTCATCGCCGCCCAGACGTGTATAGGCGGGAGCGTCAAAACGGGAGAGGACGTCTGGATTGGCATCGGCGTTACCGTATCTAACGGCGTGAAAATCGGGGACAGGGCGAAACTGCTGCTCAATGCCGTCGTTGCCTACGACGTGCCTGATGATGAAGTGGTCAGCGGGTTTTACGCCATGCCACATAAAACGTGGAAAAACCTCTGGGAGAAGTGGAGAAAGCAGGGATGACCGACCGTAACATAGCTGTCGCCGGTTGTGGTTACTGGGGTAAGAACCTGGTACGTAATTTTAACGACCTTGAAGCTCTTCATACTGTCTGTGATGCCAGTCAGGATACACTGCGGGAGCTGCATTCCCTTTATCCGCAGGCGAATACCGAGTTAGAATATTCCAATGTGCTTCGGAATGACACTATAAAAGGAGTTGTTGTCTCGACCCCGGCGGCGCTCCATTACGGGATGGCGAAGGAAGCTGTCCTCGCCGGGAAAGACGTATTCGTTGAAAAACCCCTGGCTCTCGATTATGAAGAAGGGAGAGAGCTGGTCAGGCTGGCTGAGGAGAATAACAGGGTTCTGCTTACCGGGCACCTCATGGAGTACCATCCGGCAGTGACGAGACTCGCTGAGATGGTCGGGAAGGGCGAGCTTGGTGAAATCAGGTACATTTACTCAAACAGGTTGAATCTCGGCAGATTTCGCACCGAGGAGGATATTATGTGGAGCTTCGCTCCCCATGATATCTCGGTGATACTCCGCCTTATGGATGCAGAGATGCCCCTGAAAATTTCGGCTCACGGCGGTTATTACCTGCATAAAGATATTGCCGATGTTACTCTGACGGCCATGGAGTTCGGGGGCGGTGTCCGCGCCCATATTTTCGTTAGCTGGCTTCACCCGTATAAAGAGCAGAAACTCGTCGTCGTCGGCGATAAAAAGATGGCGCTTTTCGATGACACCAATCCTTCGGATAAGCTTTTCCTCTACAGTCATGAAATCGAGTGGGTTGAGGGGAAGCCGGTGCCTCATCCCAAAGACGCTGAGGCTATACCGATTTCTGGCGAAGAGCCTTTGAAGATAGAGTGTCGTGACTTCCTCGAATGCGTGAAAAATCGCGGCAGACCGCTGGTGGACGGGTACAAAGGACTTCAGGTCCTTGGCGTCCTGTCGTATTGCCGGAAATCTCTCGAAGAAGGAGGGAGGACCATTATGTTGAACACGAGCGACGCGGAAGTCTTCATTCACGGGACGAGTATTGTCGAGCAGCCCTGTCAAATCGGCAAAGGGACAAAAGTCTGGCATTACTCGCACATCATGCCCGATGTTACTATCGGTGAAAACTGCGTCCTTGGTCAGAATACCTTTATCGGCAGGGGCGTGAAAATAGGTAACAGCGTCAAACTTGAGAACAATGTCTCGGTTTTCGAGGGCGTTACCCTCGAGGACGGCGTTTTCTGCGGTCCTTCAGCCGTGTTCACCAATGTCGTCAATCCCCGCAGTCACATCTCGCGCAAAGACCAGTTCAAACCCACTCTTGTCAGGAAAGGCGCCAGCATAGGCGCCAACGCCACCATCGTTTGCGGAAACACTATCGGCGAGTATGCCTTCATCGGCGCCGGGGCGGTCGTTACCGGCGATGTCCCCGATTACGCCCTTGTTTACGGCAACCCGGGACGTGTTCAGGGCTGGGTCTGCCGGTGCGGGGTTACCCTTGAAGAGGAGGGTACTCAGGCTAAATGTCCTGAGTGCGGTACGGAATATAAACTGGAGGGAAATAAGTGCTCGCCGGTTTCGGGAGAGAAAAAGTGAGAGTCCCCCTTATCGACCTCAAAGCCCAGTATACCTCCATCAAAGAGGAAATCGATACGGCGGTCGGGAGAGTTATCGCCGGCGGCCAGTTTATACTCGGCGAGGAGGTTGAAAATTTCGAGAAAGAGGTAGCCGGTTACCTCAGGGTGAAATATGCCGTGGGGATAGCTTCCGGGACGGATGCGTTACACCTGGCTCTCCTTGCCTGCGGAATCAAGCCCGGAGACGAGGTTATCACTACCCCTTTTACCTTCATCTCCACCGCCGAGACGATTGTCCGCTGCGGGGCGAAGCCGGTGTTTGCCGATATCGACCCTGAAACCCTGAATATATCCCCGGAGCAGGTTGAACCGAAAATTACCGGCAAAACGAAGGCGGTTCTTCCCGTTCACCTCTACGGCCATCCCGCCGATATGGCCTCCATTCAGGAAATCGCCGCCAGGCACGGTCTCAAGGTGATTGAAGACTGCGCCCAGGCGTTCGGCGCCGAATGCAACGACAGGAAAGTCGGTTCGCTGGGAGACGCCGGTTGTTTCAGTTTCTTCCCCGGCAAGGCGCTGGGGGCTTACGGTGACGCCGGAATGGTGGTAACAAACGATTCTGAGATTGCCGGACGGGTCAGCCTGCTCAGGAACCACGGCGGCAGTCCGAAGTATTACTACTCTGTCCACGGGTTCAACAGCCGGCTCGATGCCCTTCAGGCAGCCGTACTCTCGGTGAAACTGAAGTATATAGATGACTGGATTGATAGGCGACGTCAAAAGGCTTCGCTTTACGGCAGGCTGTTAAAAGATATAAGCGGGATTGAAACTCCCTCTACAGCGGATTACGCCTACCATATCTTTAATTACTACACCGTCCGCCTGAGCGGTCCGGGAACAGACCGTGAAGGGCTCAGAAAATACCTGGACAGCCGGGGAATTGAAACCGCCGTGTACTATCCGCTTTCTCTTCACCTCCAGGAAGTCTATAAATCTTTTGGCTACAAACCGGGTGATTTCCCCGGAAGCGAGCTTGCCCAGGAGCAGGTCCTCTCCTTACCGATGTACCCCGAGCTCGAAGACGTTCAGATAGAGCAGATATCTCAGGCTATAGGGGAGTTTTTCGGTAAAAACTAATCAGGCTTTATAAACCGTAATATTTCAGGCTGTTTAAAATCTCAGGGTGTTAAATCCTTTTGTCATTCCCGCGAAGGCGGGAATCCAGAATCCGCCTCTGGTCCGCCTCAGGCGGACTGGATCCCGTGCTCGCCTGCCAAAGCCTTGTGCGGCGGGCAGGTCAAGTACGGAATGACGGTACCTTACGGCCTCAGGGTTTGTATCTCCGCTTCGTTCTATCTGGCAGCGCAGGTTATTATCTCATGTTATAATCAGAGAGTTGTACGGAGCTTGTTTATGGACGAAAAAAGCCTCCAATTGCTGGAGTTCCCGCAGGTCAGGAAGATAGTAGCGGGTTACACCTCGTTTTCCGTCAGTTATGACCTTGTCCTCGGACTGGTGCCGCTTGTCGATTATAACCGGGTTTCTCTGCTTTTAAAGCAGTCGGAAGAAGCGCAATACCTGCTGTCCGTTGACCGCGAGTTTTCTCTGGAAGGGGCTGCGGATATACGGGAGATGGTCGGGATGGCGGCTCTGGGTAAACTACTCGAGCCGGCGAACCTTATCGAGGTGCAGCAGACCCTTTCCGTTCTGAGACAGACGCACGGCAGCCTGAGCCGGTTATCGGGCGAAGTACCGCTTCTGTGGGAAATCGCCGGCGATATAAAACCCCTGCCCGATGTTGAAAAACAGATATCCCGTTGTATTTCGCCGGGAGGCGAGGTGCTCGACCGGGCTTCGGCAAAGCTGGCGTCGGCCAGGAAAAGACTCAGAAATACGCGTAACTCCCTGCGGGAACGACTTGAATCCGTTATCAGGGAACCCGGCGTACAGAGGATAATCCAGGAACCTATTGTTACCGAGCGCGAGGGACGGTATGTCATACCGGTTAAAAATGAGATGCGCAGGGAAATAGAGGGCATAACCCATGATGTCTCCAATACCGGGGCTACCGTCTTTGTCGAACCGCTGGCTACCATCGAGATGGGAAATACCGTACGCGAGCTGATGACGGAGGAAAAGTACGAGGTTGAGAGGATAATCCGGGAATTGAGCGAGGCCGTGGGAGCTAGCGAAGCGGAGATTCTGGAAAGCATCACCCGTCTGGCGGAACTGGACGTCGCTCTGGCGAAGGCTAAATACGCCCGGTCGGTGAAGGCTTCTGTCCCCGAACTCAACGATTTTACGGATGCCCCCGGTGCCTTTATCAGGCTTGTTGAAGCCCGGCACCCATTGCTGGGCAGGAAAGCCGTCCCTCTCTCCGTGGAGCTCGGGCACGATTACTCCACCCTTGTTATCACCGGTCCCAATACCGGAGGTAAAACGGTGGCTCTAAAGACCATCGGTCTGATGAGCCTGATGACGCAGGCGGGGGTACCCATTCCCGCATCGCCGCAAACTTGCCTCCCTGTCTTCGACGGCGTGTTTGCCGATATCGGCGATGAGCAGAGTATCGAGCAGACCCTCTCCAGTTTTAGCTGGCATATCGGGAACATAGTGCGCATTATAGAGCACGCCACTCCGGGGAGCCTGGTGCTTCTGGACGAGCTTGGCACGAGCACTGACCCTGCGGAAGGCTCCGCCCTTGCCCGTTCCATCCTGCTCCATTTTCTGTCTCAAAGAATACTTGCGGCGGCGACCACGCATTACAGCGACCTTAAAGCCTTCGCTCACCAGACCCCCGGAATGCAGAATGCTTCTTTCGATTTCGACCCGGTAACTTTCACGCCGACCTATAAACTTACCCTTGGGATACCCGGGGGGAGCAATGCCCTGGAGACCGCCGGACGGCTGGGGGTGCCTTCCGGCATTATCGATGAAGCCAGGAATATGCTTTCGCAGGACGACCTCGATTTAAACGCCACTCTTGCCGATATCATGGCGGAAAAACAGAAGATAGAAGAGGTCAGGGAGCTTCTGGAAAAAGATAGCCGGGAGGTCCGGGCACGGAATGCCGAGCTGGAAAGCAAACTTGCCCGGCTCAGGGAAACGGAGAAACACATTATACAGGAAGCCAGGGATAAGATTGTCCGCGAAGCCGCCGAGCTTCACCGGGAAATCCGCCGGGCGAGTTCCGATCTGCGAAAGAAGAAGTCGGCGGAAGCGGTCGGTACGGCGGAAAAAGCTCTGGCGGATACCAGAACCCGCTTGAGGGGTGAAGAGTGGTCGCCGAAAGCAGCGTCAACCGGAGACGAAAACGTCATTTCCGCGGGTGATACCGTCTACCTGGAGGATATAGATTTGCAGGGAACGGTACTTTCCGTTTTTGAGGATTCGCGAGAGGTCGAAGTGCAGGCAGGCCAGGTAAAGATAAAGGTCAACCTGGACAGCGTGAAAAAGACCGGCGGAAAGACCGGTAAGAAATCGGTAAAGCAGGAGACGTCGGTAATGCCGGAGGTAGGTTTCGTCCCGTCTGAACTCGACCTGCGCGGTAAACGGGCGGACGAGGTCGAGGTAGCGCTGGACGGATACCTGAACAATGCCGCTCTGGCTAACCGTAGCCAGGTACTGGTTATTCACGGTGTCGCCACCGGCACGGTACGCCAGATAGTAAGAGACCTGCTTACCGTCCACCCTCTGGTCAGGTCGTTCCGGCCGGGCGGACAGGGAGAAGGCGGTGACGGTGTTACCGTTGTCAGCCTGTAGTGTGTAGTCAGGTGGATTCGGAAGTGCCAGATACCTTTAGTGAGTATTATGTAAACCGTGGCAGGATGGCATCGTTCCTGGATGGACTCGAAGAAATCCCGGAATCTTCCACCCTGTCGGTGTATATTCCACCCGGTCTCTCCATGCAGGAAATCAATGACATTACGGAGAGTACGGAGGTCCCGGCTCTTCCCGCTGAGGTAGTCCGGGCGGTTACCGGTTCAGGAACCGGCGCTGTCATTTTCCGGTCTAGCCGGCGGAACTGCCTTGTCATGCCTCCGTTTCCTGTAAAAGAAAAGGTGGTGTTTTCAGGATATGCCACCGAACCCCTGCGTTCGCTGCTGGCACGGGATTTCACCGTAGGTCTGGTGCTGGTACATCTTGGTACTTACGCCGTCGGCGTCTGTCAGGGTGAGAAGCTTGTTTCGAGCAAGGTGGGCACGGGTCTTGTCCACGGGCGGACCAGGAAAGGCGGCTCTTCCCAGCAGCGTTTCCAGCGCCGTCGTGAAAACCAGTCAAGGCAATTCCTGGAGAGGGTCTGCGGTCATGCTATGGAGCACATAAGACCTTACGAAGATACCCTGGACTATCTCCTTTACGGGGGTCCCCGCCAGACGGTGCTCCGGCTCCGTAAAGAATGCCCTTTCCTGAAATCGTTCGAAGACCGGACTCTACCGGTAATGGATGTCCCCGCTCTCCGCCGGAAAGTGCTCGAATCTGCCGTAAGCCGGGTATGGTCGAGCCGGGTTATCGAGTGGCAGGAAGAGGAAGAAAAATAAAGAGTGTTAACCGTTGTCTGGAAAGGTCATATTTTATCCAAGCGCCTTAAATTATGGGTAGAATCTATCCAGCGAACTGTGCCAGACAACGAACGCATGACTAACGATTGTGTTTGTGCTCCACCGCTAAAATATTTTACACCGGTTAATAATTCACCGCTGCTGATTCCTGTAATGGAAAGAAACGCATCGTCGCTTTGTACCAGATCATCAGTGCAAAAAACTTTTTCGATATCAAAGCCGGCGACCTTAGCCGCTTCCAGCTCAGTGTCATCACGTGGCCAGACTTTACACTGTATTTCTCCTCCGATACATTTGATTGCAGCCGCGGAAATGACGCCCTCGGGAGTACCCCCGATACCCATGAGAACGTCAACACCCGTATCCGGTAATGCCGCTTGTATGGCTGCTGAGATATCGCCGTCGGTTATCAGTTTTATCCTGGCGCCGGCTTCCCTTATTTCAGTCAAAAGCTGCTCGTGCCGCGGTCTATCGAGAACAACTACGGTTATTTCGGAAATGTCCCTTTTTTTGGCTTTTGCGATATTTCTGAGGTTATTAGCGACCGAACCTTCAATGCTGATGCAGCCCTTGGCATCTTCCCCGGTTACTATTTTATCCATGTAAACAAACTGACTTGGGAAGTTCATCGTCCCTCGGGCAGAAAGTACGATTGCCGAGATGGCACCGGGAAGACCTCTCGAAACTAAATTAGTGCCATCTACCGGGTCGACGGCAATATCGACAACCGGATCGGAACCATTACCGATTTTTTCTCCTATATACAACATAGGGGCTTCATCTTTCTCTCCCTCTCCGATAACTACAATCCCATCCATTGATATTTCGCTTAACACATTTCGCATGGCATCCACTGCAGCCTGGTCTACCATGTTTTTATCACCCAGTCCCAGATACCGCGCAGAAGCTAACGCCGCTGCTTCGGTAGTACGGACCAGTTCCAGTGCCATACTCCGCTCGAGCTGTCTATAATCGTGAGATTTTGCCATACTCCATGCCTCCCGGTCATTTTTCGGGGTGACTCGATATGCGAATGGAATAAGTTAATCATCCCCAATAATACACTTTTTCTGAGTTATGTTCACTGGGTAAATAGTCCTAGTCGGCAGCCAATGTACACGAAGATTATATAATAGACCACGACCAGGTGATATTCGTTATATTATTTTATAAAGGCCGGATTACCGGAATAATACATTATGCCTCCGGCACAGATTAGTACTTTTCTAGTACTTTAGTTTTCTTTGCTTTTAGTGTCCAGACTCTTGCTGTACGAGCGTTCGTACTCCTCGTCTTCTCCGACCGAGTCTATCACTCTCTGGTATGAGCGTTCGAAGGCGATTTCTATAAAAATCACCGGTTTGCCCAGTCTCTTGAATCTGAGCGGGCAGTGCAGCAGTCCCGGTGGAATGGAGACAACCGAGGGTTCGGTGATTGTTTGAATCTCCAGTTCATCCCCGAGCGCCAGCTCTATTTCCGCATCGAAGTCGCGTATATTTTCAAGGTTGCTGCCCAGAAAAGCCATCACCTGCTGGGCATTGTGCTTGTGAGGAGGTCCTTCCTCGAAGGTCTCCGTGATATAGTGAAAAGCCAGTGTACAATCGGCATCAAGCTCGCCCTTATGGGCGTAGAGCGACTCCCAGGCGTAGCCGTCGAGCGGCACTTTTGAAATGGGTGCCGGCGTTATATGTTTTCCGTATTTCTTCTCAGCCATAATTCACTCCCCTCTTATATTGGGTATGATTATATTTACA
>CAZCMK010000069.1:0-8424 GCA_964499775.1 uncultured Dehalococcoidales bacterium
CCAGGAGTCCAACATCGGAGAGCTTCGCCATACGGAGGTCGGGTAAGCCGCTCTGCCTGGTGCCATAGAATTCACCCGGACCGCGCAGTTTCAGGTCTTCCTCCGCCAGCTTGAAACCGTCCTGGACATTCTCGATAATATCCAGCCGTTCCCGGGCTACCTGCGAGGGGTTCTCCGCCAGCAACATGCAGTAGCTCTGTTCCTGTCCGCGCCCTACCCTGCCCCTGAACTGGTGAAGCTGGGACAGGCCGAACCTGTCGGCACTCTCGACCATCATAACAGTGGCATTGGGAACGTCTATCCCGACCTCCACCACCGGCGTCGCCACCAGGATATGAAGCTCGCCGGAATAGAAACGCCGCATCACCTTCTCCTTGTCCGCCGCCGAGAGGCGACCGTGAAGCAACCCCAACTTCAACTCTGGAAATACTTCGTTGGAGAGGCGTTCGTACTCAATGGTAGCAGCCCGTGCCTGCACCGCTTCCGATTCCTCGATTAACGGGCAGATTATGAACGCCTGGTTTCCAGCGGCAACCTGTTTTCGGACAAAAACGTAGGCGCTTGCTCTCTGCGACGGTTTGAGCCACTTCGTCTTCACCGTCTGCCTTCCCGGCGGCAGTTCGTCTATGACTGAAAGGTCGAGGTCGCCGTACAGCGTCAGGGCAAGAGTCCTCGGTATAGGGGTAGCCGTCATTACGGATATATGGGGGTTATATCCCTTCTGCCTCAGAGCCGAACGCTGCTCAACCCCGAAACGGTGCTGCTCGTCTATCACGGCAAACCCCAGTTTATGGAACTCCACTTCCTGCTGGATAAGGGCATGAGTGCCGATAACGATATCCACACTGCCTTCCAGTATCCGCTGCTGGAGCTCTCGTTTCCTCGCCGTGGTGATGGCGCCTATAAGCATCGCCACAGTAACGGGACGGTCTAGCAGGCCGGAATAGCTTCGCAGGTAGTTTTCCTCGTCTTCCTGACTTCCTGCCCTGGACAGGAGATTGCAGATGGTAGAGAAATGCTGCTCGGCAAGGATTTCAGTCGGCGCCATCAGCGCGCCCTGATAGCCGTTCGCCGCGGCCATAAGCAGGGCGGCGGTAGCCACCACCGTTTTGCCGCTACCTACCTCGCCCTGTAAAAGCCGGGACATAGCCATCGGCTTTTCAAGGTCTTCGAGCAGTTCTTTCAGCACCTTTTGCTGTGCGGCGGTCAGCTCGAAAGGCAAAGACTTTAAGAAGGCTTCCAGTACGGGCTCATCGGTAGTAATAGGATTTGCCGGTTGCCCTTCCTGCCAGTCCCGTTTCTTCTTCAGTACTCCAAGTTGAAGTAGAAAAAGCTCGTCGAAAGCTAGACGGACTCTCGCCCTGTCTTTTAATATCTCGTCATCCGGAAAGTGCGCCTGGCTGATAGCCCGTGGCAATTCAAGCAGTTTCTGCCTCTCTCTGAGTTCCGGCGGCAGAAAATCATCGACCTGCCACGCCCAGCGGTCGACAACCTCTTTCATAATCTTTCTGACCTGACGGGGACGTAATCCCTGAGTGAGGGAGTAAAGGGGGACGAGTCTTCCGACATGAACGAGTTCTCTGTCTTCGACAAACTCCCACTCGGGAGACTGAAAGACATGCCTGCCCTGGAATACACTAACCTTGCCGCTGATAACGATACGGGTATTGGTGGTCAGCCTTTTAGCAAGGTACGGGTTGTTAAACCATACCACCCTGACATTCCCCGTATCATCACCAACCGTGGCTTCGGTACTCTTCCTACCGCCGGGTCTGGTCTCCCGGGCTTCCCAGACATTAGCCACGATAGTCTCTTCATTACCTTCCTCAAGCTCCGAGATTTTTTTCGTCCGGCTGTAATCAAGATGGCGGTGGGGAAAGAAATAGAGCATGTCTCTGACCGTTTTTATACCCATTTTGTTGAAACGGGCTGCCAGGCTGATACTTATACCCCTGACTATGGTAATCGTTGAATCGATGGACTGTGGGGACGCCGTCCTGTTTACTCGCGGTCTCGCGGGCGGGCGACCGGTCACAGTAGTCGTTTTTGGTTGGACTTTATCTTTCTCAGCCTTCTCCAGTTCGCCTAAAAACCCGAGAATACCGTCGATATATTCTTTACGCTGCTCTCCAGTCAGCGATGCATAATCGGATTTATCGAGTCGGAGTTTTTTAAATCGCCTGATAAGCTGCGGGGCAGCTATCGATTCAGTAGCCTTGCCGGCCCAGTTGCGGAGGAACCTGTCCAGTCCACCCATTACCGCTGAATCCACATAGCCCTTACTGCTCTCAAGCTCAAGGACTTTACGTAAAGACTCAGCATCTAACGACAAGGTTCTGCCTCCGTTGTCTATAAAACCGCGGATGCGGGGATAGGCACGAGAAGTTAAACATCAGCCGGTTAACGTCTATTTCTTTTCAGCTTCCAGAACGGTTACCGCGATAGCACCGGGACCGCCGTACACTCCCAGAACCGGGCTGACTGTCGACCTGTATATATGTTTTCCAGGAACAATCCGGCTTATACGCTCAGCCAGTCTGTCCGCTTCTTCAGGAGTGGTGGTGTGTTCTACAGCCAGTTCCTCGATATCGCGATACCCTGCCACGAAGTTGTAAAGATAGTCCATGCCGGCTGCCAAAGACCGCTTCCTTGCCAGAGGAGCCATTTCTCCTTCTTTGATGGTCAGCATCTGTTTGATAGAGAGCACCGAGCCCATCAGTTCCTTCGCCTTACCGATGCGCCCTCCCTTGGCGAGATAGGTGAGAGTATCGAAATACACGACGAAGTGGGAGCGGTTTATAGCCCCTTTTACCATCCCTATAAGCTCATCCAGGTTTACACCTTCATGGGCTTTTCTGGCTGCGGCGATTACTATCAGACCCAGTCCCATCGCCACCTTTTCCGAGTCGATTACTTCGATGCGGCATTTCTCCTCGACCATATTCTTGGCGCCCATAGCCGACTGATAGGTACCGCTGAGCTTGCTGGAGACGGTAATTACCAGTATTTCATCCGTTTCCTTCGCCAGCTCATTGTATACTTCGGCAAAAGCGGCAGGAGTAGGCTGCGTGGTGGTAGGCCAGACAGTATCATTGACCAGTCTGTGGTAGAACTCATCAGCGGTGATGGTAACGCGGTCGAGGTAGGTCTCATGGCCGAAAAGTACGGTTAGCGGCACCACAGTGACCCCGAGTTCCTTAACAAGCTCTCCGGTAATATCTGATAAACTATCGGTTACAATCTTGACTGCCATAATAAGTCCTCCGTTTTATTCAATGGAGACTATGTAATCATAATAGGGCTGCCCACCCTTGACTACCTCAACCTGGAGTTGAGGGTATTTCTCACGTATACTTGCGCTGACCTGTTCTGCTTCTTCAGGCTGGGTATCCGCTCCGTAGTAGATTGTAACTATCTCGTTCTGCTTCATGTCTATTTTAGCGAGCATCTTATTAAGAATATCGATGGTGTTTTTCCCCGCCGCCAGTAACTCTCCGTCAAGGAGACCGATAGCCTGCCTCTTTTTTATGCTCAAGCCATCAAGTTGAGCCGAGCGTATCGCACGGGTGATTTCAATCGTTTTGACCGTTGACCTGGCTTCCTTCATCAGCTCGGCATTAGTCGCAAAGTCAGCTTCATAATCAAAAGCCAATAACGCTGCAACACCCTGTGGTATTGTTTGTGTTGGAATTACCTCTACCATCTTATCGGTAAGAGTTTTTGCCTGTTCGGCAGCAGGCAGTATGTTTTTATTATTGGGTAATATGATGACTTTATCCGACGCAACCGTTTTTACCGCCTGCAGTATATCTTTGGTGCTGGGATTCATAGTCTGCCCGCCCGGGACGATAGCCGTCGTTCCCAAGCTGGCAAAAACCTCGGCAAGGCCTTCCCCGGAGACTACAGCTACGGTAGCCGTATCAACTGCAGGGGCTCTGGCTTTTTGCATATCGAGGAAATCACGGTACTGCTCGTCCATATTACGTATAGATACCTGATGCATTGTTCCCAGGGAAGTAGCATACCTGAGAACCTTACCCGGGTCCAGGGTATGAATATGAATCCTGGCAGTATTTTCATCACCGACCACGATAAGAGACTCACCCTCTTTCTTCAATCTGGTCCTGATTTTATCTGGGTTAATCTCTTCTCCTTTTAGTAAAAATTCCGTGCAGTAGCCGAAGGGTACCTCTTCTTCCGCTCCCACCTGCGTCACCCGGACAGACTGGGGGATATTACTGGCAATCATCTGAGGCTTGCGAAACTGCATCTGCTCCGCTTCTCCCCTGAGATAGCGAAGCGCCCCTTCAAGAATCGTATAAAGCCCCTGCCCTCCCGCATCCACCACTCCCGCCTCTTTCAATACCGGAAGTAATGCAGGAGTGTCAGCCACCGACTCGCTGGCAGCCCCGACTATAGTTTCCATCACCGATATCAGGTCGCCATCGCCATCTTCCACTTTGGCAAGACCTGCCTCGGCAGCCTGCCTGACTACGGTAAGGATAGTGCCCTCGACCGGATTGCTTATCCCCTTATATGCCATATCCGAAGCCTGACGCATTGCCTGGGCAAGGTCAACGCCGTTGATTGTCTCTTTATCCTCCAGGCCTTCCGCCAGTCCGCGCCATATCTGTGACAGGATTACTCCGCTGTTTCCCCTCGCTCCCATCAGCGCCCCCTGGGCGA
The DNA here is from genome assembly GCA_964499775.1 of uncultured Dehalococcoidales bacterium. Classification (GTDB taxonomy): domain Bacteria; phylum Chloroflexota; class Dehalococcoidia; order Dehalococcoidales; family UBA2162; genus MGML01. The sequence continues at coordinate 4,687 of CAZCMK010000069.1, forward strand.
CAGCCCGTGCCATTTCCGAGACGCCGGAGTTACCAATGCCATGAGCTTCCTCTACGCCTGAACGCATGGTAAGCAGCATATTCGTGCCGGTATCTCCATCGGGTACGGGGAAAACGTTCAGGGCGTCTACATCCGAGGCACTTTTTTCCAGCCAGGAAGTAGCAGTAGACAGCATCTCCCGGAATTCTTTGCCGCTGACAGAATCAACCTGTTTCATTCCGCACCTTCCTAGTATATTTCGTCAGGTGGTTATAAAAACCTTCACTCTCTCCAGAGACAGACTACTTCACAATCTCAATTCTTGCCAAGCCTGTTTCTCTGTGATAGTATGTTAAAAGCATCTTACCTAAAATTAACTAAGCGGTCAAGAGGAACAAATGAAATGTGATATATGCGGTAAAACGCCCCAGTTCGGCCATAATGTAAGCCATTCCAAGCACCATACCAATCGCCGATGGGTGCCGAATATCCATCCGGCTACGGTTGTTATAAACGGAAAACAGACCCGGCTTAACCTTTGCACAAGGTGCCTGCGTACCCTGCATAAAACGCCAAAAAAGCTACCGGCCAGCCAGAGCTAGCCGGTAGTGACGTATCATCATCAGCCTTAGATACCTCATCCAAGGCTTTCACGTATTTTCCGTATCGCCTCTTTAATCGTTTGCCCTGAACCAAAGACAGCCGCTCCGGCAACCAGCACGTCGGCACCGGCTTTTACCACCCTGGGAGCAACCTCAATATTCACCCCTCCATCCACCTCCAACTCGGTAGTTAGACCCAGCTTATCCAGCCTGGTACGCATATTTTTTATCTTATCCAGCGTGCTTTCTATGAAAGCCTGACCGCCGAAACCCGGATTTACCGTCATCACCAGCACCAGGTCCAGATAGGTAAGAACATCATCCAGTCTGTCTATCGGAGTGCCGGGATTCACGGAAGCCCCCGCTTTAACTCCTGCCTCTTTAATCGACTGCACAACGCGGTGGATGTGGGGGCAGGTTTCTACATGAACGGTGATAATATCCGCTCCGGCATCCACGAACTGTTTTATATACTGCTGCGGCTCTTCAATCATGAGGTGTACGTCCAGGGGAATCGAGGTATGAGGTCGTATCGCCGCTACCACTGCCGGACCGATAGTAATATTGGGAACGAAATGCCCGTCCATAACGTCCACGTGTATATAGTCCGCTCCGGCTTCGGTGGCTTCCGCCACCTGCTCACCAAGCCTGGCAAAATCAGCCGATAGAATGGAAGGAGCTATTTTTACCAGTTTCTTATTTTCCGGCAACTGAACCTCCGATTATCTTTCTTGCATTATTCAACGCTTTTTCCACCCGTTTTGGAGCGGTACCGCCGGTAATATCACGGGCAGCCAGAGATGATTCAACCGTTATCGAGTAAACGTCATCTTCGAATAGATGCGAATATTTCTTATATTCTTCCAGCTTAAGCTCATTCAAGGGTTTGCCTTTTTCAGCAGCGTAGCTTACCAGCCTGGCTACCGCATCGTAAGCCGTACGGAAAGCTTCTCCTTTTTTAACCAGGTAGTCGGCTAAATCGGTAGCCAGAATATATCCTTGTCCGGCTGCCTCTTCCATGTTCTTTTCTTTAACTTTCAGGGTGGCAATCATCCCGCCGAACACTTCCAGGCTTGAAATCAGGGTATCCGCGCAGTCGAAGAACCCTTCTTTATCTTCCTGCAGGTCCCTGTTATAGGAGAGTGGCAGGGCTTTCATCGTTGTCAGGAGAGCTATGAGGCTGCCGTAGACCCGTCCCGTTTTACCCCGGGCAAGCTCGGCGATATCCGGGTTTTTCTTCTGCGGCATGATACTGCTTCCGGTAGCGTAGGCGTCGTCAAGCTCGATAAAATTAAACTCCGCTGAAGACCAGAGTATTATTTCTTCTGCCAGACGGGAAAGGTGCATCATACAGATGCTTGCCGCCGCTTCATACTCCACTATGAAATCCCGGTCGGAGACGGCGTCGATACTGTTCCGGCTAATCTCGCTGAAACCGAGTTCTCTAGCCAGGAATTCCCGGTCGATATCATAGGTTACACCGGCTAAAGCTCCACTGCCCGACGGCATTACATCTACCCGTTTCATACAGTCGGTAAAACGCTCCACGTCCCGCTGAAGCATTTCGAAGTAGGCAAGCAGGTGATGGGCAAGCAAGACCGGCTGCGCCCGTTGCAGGTGGGTGTATCCCGGCATAATCACTTTCTTATTTTTCTCGGCAAGACCTATTATCTCCCGCTGAAGTTTCTTCAAACCGGATAAGGTCTCCGAGGCTGTATCCCTTGTGAAAAGCCGCAGGTCAAGGGCAATCTGGTCGTTTCTGGAACGGGCGGTGTGCAGCTTACCGCCTGCTTCACCGATTTTCTCTATCAGTCTCGCCTCGATATTCATGTGGACATCTTCCAGTTCCGGCTTGAACCGGAACTCGCCCTTCTCAATCTCTTCTTTAATAGAAGTAAGTCCGTCACAGATAGCCGCGGCTTCGTCATCGGCAATTATTCCCTGTTTGGCGAGCATGCGGGCATGGGCGACGCTACCGGCGATGTCATACGGGTAAAGCCGCCAGTCGTACGATGAGGAGGCGGTGTACTTCTCCGCAAGTTCATCGGCATCTTTCTTAAAACGACCGCGTATCTGGCTCATCTCAATCTTCCTTTTTCTCTTCCGGCGACATTATACTGAGGGGCCCCTCTTTATCACCCAGCAATTGCACCTGCGCCTGGGTCTTTACCGGAAGCCCCCACAGCTTGATGAAGCCGTTCGACGCACTCTGGTCGAACTGGTCTCCCTCGTCATAGGTAGCCAGGCTCAGGTTATACAGTGAAGTAGGAGACTTCCGCCCCACTACCCACGCGTGCCCCTTGAGTAGCTTCATTCTTATAGTACCGGTAACATAGCGCTGGGAGCTGAGTATGTATGCGGCCAGGTCCCGGTTAAACTGGCTGAACCACAGCCCGTTATATATCAGGTCGGCGTACTCCTGAGCCACTTTTTGCTTAAAGCGTAGCTGGTCCCTGGAAAGCGTCATTGCCTCTAACGCCTGGTGAGCCTGAATCAGGGCAACAGCCGCCGGAGCTTCATATATCTCGCGCGACTTTATGCCCACCACACGGTTCTCTATATGGTCGATTCTGCCTATCCCGTGTTTACCGGCAATCTCGTTAAACTGCTTAATCAGGGTAATTCCGTCAAGTTCCTGCCCGTCGAGGCTTACCGGGATACCCTCCTGAAAGCCGATTTCTAAATACTGCGATTTATCGGGAGCTTTTTCGGGCGAGACCGTCCAGGTATAAGCATCTTCCGGCGGCTCAGCCCACGGGTCTTCCAGAGCACCACACTCGATGCTCTTACCCCAGAGACTTTCGTCTATAGAATAAGGACTTGAGACGGTAACCGGAATGGGGATATTATGACTCTTCGCATAGGCGATGGTCTCTTCGCGGGTCATGCCCCACTCTCTCGCCGGAGCGATAATCTTCATTCCCGGCGCCAGGGCATTTATGCTGACATCGAATCTCACCTGGTCGTTACCCTTGCCTGTGCAACCGTGAGCTATCGCCGAAGCTCCTTCTTCAACAGCCACATCCACCAGCAGCTTCGCCATGAGCGGACGGGTAAGAGCAGTAGCCAGCGGGTATTGCCCTTCATAGAGAGCGTTCGCCTGCAGAGCCGGGAAAATGAAATATTTAACGAATAGCTCTTTGGCGTCGATTACCTG
>CAZCMK010000070.1:0-8319 GCA_964499775.1 uncultured Dehalococcoidales bacterium
CCCGTTAAGCCAGGTCTCCAGAGCAACATCGCCGGGGTCCAGTTCCGTCTCTATGCAGGGGCCCACCGGAGCGAAGGTGTCGTGGCTTTTCCCTCGCGTCCACTGTACATCATCTCTCTGGTGGTCGCGGGCGGTAACATCATTCAAGCAGGTATAACCCAGCACATAGTCCAGTGAATTTTCTTCGGGCACACTTCGCGCCGTCTTTTTTATCACAGCCGCCAGCTCGCATTCATAATCGACCCGGTTGGACGAGGGAGGGTATACTATGTTGTCCTCGGGACCGATAACCGCCGTCGGAGGTTTGATGAAAATAAGGGGCGATTCAGGAATCGGGTTGCTGGTTTCCTCGGCATGACTGCGGTAGTTGAGTCCCAGGGCTACTATCTTGGAAGGCACACACGGGGACAGGAGCCTGACTTCGCTCAACCTGTAACGAATGTCGGTGGTCTTAATATCCTGAAACGGCTCGTTCTCCAGTGCCTGTATAATTTTGCCGTTTAATAAACCGTAACGAATTTCGTCGCCCGCAGCAAATCGCACTATCTTCACAGTTTTACTCATCCTCCTGTCTTCTCATAAAACGCCGTCTGCCGCCGACCCACATATGCTCGGGGTCTACCTCATCACGGAAGGTACGCATATCTTCATCGGATGGGGGTATCGTATCCTCGAGGTCGGGGGAGATTTTCAGGTCCCAGCTAACCTCAGACTTCACCTTTTCCAGGGTTACCCCGGTATCGGTATGGACGGATTTCAGCACCATTTCCCTGTCCACAAACTCGTATATCCCCAGGTCGGTTATGACGATCGAAGGTCCGGTACCCGGCAACATGCCGAGTTCCTCTCTCCTGCCCGGTTTTCCGTCCAGATACCCGGGACAGGTAATAAAGTCGACCTTTTCCAGAAATCTGCGCTTGTTCTGCCTCAGGATAACGATTGTTCTTCCGCAAAAACTGATTACGTCGTTGGCTCCGCCGCTGCCAGGCCACCTCATTACCGGATTACGGTAGTCACCCACCACCGTATCATTCAGGTTTCCGTGCCTGTCTATCTGTCCGGCGCCTAAAAAGCCCACATCTATGAAACCGGCCTGTGCCAGGCAGTCCACGTAGAACAGGCTGGTCAACTGGTCCGACATCGTCTGTGTTCCCAGCGTGTCTGTTGCCGCCGGCAGGGGGAAGAGAGTGCTCCTGACGGTACCGTTTTGAATGATGATTGTGCAGTTAGGGGCGTGGGTATGTTTGGCAAACATCGCTGCAATCATCGGAAGCCCCACGCCGACATATACAATCTCGTTGTCTTTTATCTGCTGCGCAGCAGAAATAACCATCTGGTCGGAAGCGCTGTATCTTTGATTGTTTTCTTCCTGTGTCATTTCTTCCTCCCTAATACCCCGTAACAATCGGTTCGCTTAATATGGGGTTCTTTATTTTCAGGTTTTCAAAATACTCGTCACCCTTTTTCTTACGCCATACCTTGAGGTACTCGTTCCAGTCACTCACGCCATAGACACAGTCCCTCATATAGGCTTCATAATTCTCTTCAGAGCCGGTTTCCATCATCAGACCGAACATATCTCCGCTATAACAGCCGGCAAGGTGCATCGGATAAGCGCCGAACGGCTGCTCGACCACAGCGCTTACCCGGAAGTTCGGTATTATAGTGCGGTTCGGGTCTCTCCTGATAACGTCGGAAGGGACGATTTTTTCGGTGGTAACGATAACCGTCCTGCTGGCATTGATACCTTCCTGGTCTACTCCAAGTGAACCCCACTTCTGGGCATTACCTTCGGCGTCAGCTCTCTGGACGTGAATAATACCCACATCCGGTACTACCGCCTTCACCGCGCCCAGATTTTCGCCAGTAAAAGGGCACTTTATCATCGTAATATCATCGTTGTATTTAAGCATGTCCGAACCGACCAGGCATCTGGTTGGTATGAAAGGAATACCCATCTGACCGGCGTGCAGCGCCAGAGCTATGCCGAAGTGAGAGGACTCTTTGAAAGTCAGCGCCGGATTGTTAGCTTTAGCCTTAGCCATCGCATAAGACCGCCGGTCATCCTGCGGTGTGTATCCGGTTATCATTGTATCCACCAGGCCTTCACCCATCATAAATCCCGCCGTGCTTACCAGAGCGCATATCAACGTCAGGTGGTCTATGTGTTGTCTGATAATTTCCTGCATCGCAGCTGCGGGTTCTCCGTGCTGGGCGCCGGAAACAAACAACGTATCCCCGCTATGGACATACCTTGGGATAGCCTCTTTCATTGTCATTACTTTATCCAAGAACCAGCACCTCCTTTTAAGATAATAATATTTACGGTAATCCTTTATTACTAAAAATCCGGAAATTAATCCGGTTTATACATGACATAATAGTGGGGAAGAGAACGACTTTTAATGTCCGTAGATTATCATCTGGATACAGGCTTGTCAACATGAGTACTTGATGGTTGCAGTCTGTTATGTATGATTGAAATACTCACCCCCTGTATCCCCCTCTCACACAGTTCCTGGTTTTATATGCGATATTCTTGAGTGTGAGAGGGGGAGAACTTTATGAGAGGGGGCGGAGCCCCCTCTCTCTTTTACTCCCCTCTCCAACCAAAATAGCTTCTCACTCATTTCAATGATACTGGTTGGAGAGGGGTTCATCCCGAGGGTTCACCCTGAAGAGTAAGGCCTGCCCGCCGTCCACCTTAGGCGGACTTTTGCAGGCGGGGGTGAGTTACAAGCTAACATCCAAACCCTAATAGAACCTACTTGAAAGGATTTGGAGAACAGTGCTAATATAATCAAGCGTGATTCACATAAAATAACAAAAACCGGCAGGGCAAGGAACGAAGCATGGCGGATAAATACAATGCACGGGAGATAGAAAAAAAGTGGCAGAAGAAGTGGGCAGATGACAGGCTTTACGAAGTCAGTGAAGATAGTCCTAAGCCCAAGTACTACGCCCTTACCATGTTTCCATATACCTCCGGCGACCTTCACATAGGCCACTGGTATGCGATGGCTCCTTCGGATGTCCATGCCAGGTACAGGCGGATGCAGGGCTATAATGTGCTCCATCCGATGGGCTTCGACTCTTTCGGACTTAATGCCGAGAATGCTGCTATCAGAGAGGGCATCCATCCTTATACCTGGACGATGCAGAGCATAGAGAAAATGCGTAAACAACTGGAGAGTATCGGCGCTGTTTATGACTGGAGCCGGGAGGTTATCACCAGCCAGCCGGAATATTATAAATGGACACAATGGCTATTTCTAAAGTTGTATGAGCGGGACCTGGCCTACCGTGCCAAGGCTCCGGTGAACTGGTGTCCTCAATGCCAGACTGTCCTGGCAAACGAACAGGTGGTTAACGGAGCCTGCGAACGCTGCGATACGGAAGTAACCCATAAGGACCTGGAGCAGTGGTTTTTCCGTATTACGAACTATGCCGATGAACTGATACAGTTTGAAGGCATAGATTGGCCAGAACGTATAAAAATAATGCAGCGGAACTGGATTGGTAAAAGTACCGGTGCCGAAATATCCTTCGCTCTGGATTGCCCCGGTGTGGAGGAAAAGGAAATGCGGGTTTTTACTACCCGTCCCGATACACTTTACGGCGTGACCTTTATGGTGCTGGCGCCCGAACACTCTCTGGTACCGAAACTGACCACCCCGGAAAGAAAAGCCGAGATAGAAGCCTATATCAAACGGTCGCGCGAGCAGACCGATATCGAACGCCTGTCGACCGAGAAGGAGAAAGACGGCGTCTTCACCGGCGCCTACGTGACGAACCGGGTGAACGGAGAAAAGGTGCCGATATGGATTGCCGACTACGTACTCCTGAGCTATGGAACCGGCGCCGTCATGGCAGTTCCGGCGCATGATGAGCGCGACTTCGCCTTCGCTAAAAAATACGACCTGCCTATCAGGGTAGTCATCGCTCCCGAAGGCTGGAATGGAGAAGAACTGGAGGAGGCATATACGGAGTCGGGCACAATGGTAAACTCCTCACAGTTCGACGGTACTCCCAGCCAGCAGGGGATAGACGCTGTTGCCGATTACCTGGCTGAAAAAGGCTGGGGAGGCCATGCCGTAAGCTACCGTCTTCGTGACTGGCTGATTTCACGGCAGCGTTACTGGGGAGCTCCGATACCCATGGTCTACTGCCGGAAATGCGGTCTTGTCCCGGTGCCGGAAAAGGACCTGCCGGTGCTGCTGCCGGAAGACGCCGAGTTCAAACCCACCGGGGAATCGCCGCTTGCCTATCACGAGGGATTCGTAAATACCACCTGTCCGCAGTGCTCTGCACCCGCAAGGCGTGAGACAGACACTATGGATACCTTCGTCTGTTCCTCATGGTACTATTTGCGATATGTCAGTCCCGATTATGATTCGGCTGTATTTGACAGAGATAAAATGAAATACTGGCTGCCGGTGGATATATATACAGGCGGTGCCGAGCATGCAGTAATGCACCTGCTCTATGTTCGTTTCTTCGGCAAGGCAATCAGGGATATGGGGCTGGTCGATTTCGACGAACCGGTTAACCGGTTGTTCAATCAGGGACATATAATTGCAGACGGAAGAAAGATGAGTAAGTCACGAGGTAATGTTACAAATCCTGACGGCTACGTTGAAGAGCTGGGGGCTGATACGGTACGCGTCTATCTTATGTTTGTAGGCCCATGGGAGCAGGGCGGAGAGTGGAATGACAGCAGCATCAGCGGTGTCAGCCGCTGGCTGAACCGTGTATGGAACCTGGTACTGGAGCCGTACCAGATGAAAACCGCGGATGAAAATATCCACGTTGACCTGCTGCGTGCTACTCACCAGACAATCAGAAAAGTGACCAACGATATCGAAAAGCTGAGGTTCAATACAATGGTGGCGGCACTCATGGAGTACTCTAATTACCTGACAACTATAAAAAAGGACGGCAAGGTCGAGTCATCAGCATGGGAAGAAGCTATCGAAAAACTGCTCCTTTTGATGGCACCGAGCACTCCCCACCTCACCGAGGAACTGTGGCAGAGGACAGGGCGTAAATACAGCGTTCATAATCAGGACTGGCCGGAATGGGATGCCGAGCTGGCTAAAGAAGAGGAAATCACACTGGTTGTGCAGATAAACGGCAAGCTGCGCGACCGTATTACCGTCCCCGCTTCCATCACCGAAGCCGAAGCTAAAGAAAAAGCCCATAAGAGCGAAAAAGTAAAAGCCTATACAGAAGGGAAGACCACGGTCAAGGAGATATACGTTCCGGGCAAACTGTTGAATATAGTGGTACGATAGAAATAAGCATTACGTATAATAATTGGGAGTTTTAAAGGGGCGGAGCCCTCCTTTTAAAACCATCTGGGGAAAGGTAGATATATAAACCATGAAGATTGTGTTTATCGGCGGCGGGACTATGGGCACGGCAATACTTTCATCCTTGCTGGATAAGAGCCTTGCCAGACCCGATGATATTACGGTCAATGACATCCTGGAAACACGTCTCCAGTACCTGAAAGAAACTTACGGCGTTGCCGTAACCGGCGATTACGGAGAAGCGGCAAGCGGCAAGGAATTAGTGGTTCTTTCCGTCAAGCCGCAGAACCTGGACGAGATAACAGCCGGACTTCACGGCAAGCTTAAACCGGACCAGCTTGTTCTCTCGATTATGGCCGGCGTGACCATCAGGGCAATACGTGAAGGTTTGGAACATAACTCAATCGTCCGTGTAATGCCCAACACGCCGGCTCAAATAGGTGAGGGAATGAGCGTATGGACGGCTACCGCAGAGGTAACCGAACAGCAGAAACAGATGGTGGCATCCATACTCGGCGCTATAGGCAGGGAAATCTATGTGGATGACGAGAAGTACCTTAATATGGTCACCGCGGTAAGCGGCAGCGGTCCGGCTTACTTCTTTTACTTTGTCGAAGCCTTAATCGATGCGGCGGTGCAAATCGAGCTATCGCCCGACACGGCTAAAGAGCTGGTAGTTCAAACCATGCTGGGGTCGGGACACCTTATAAGGCAGTCCGAGGTAGAACCCGCCGAGTTACGCCGGATGGTGACTTCCAAGGGCGGCACCACCGCCGCAGCACTCTCGGTGCTGGACGAAGGTGGTTTTACCGAGCTTTTAGTAAAAGCGATACAGGCGGCATATAATAGAGCCATAGAACTGGGCGAGGGGAAGAATTGACGGTCTTCTTCAGAGTCCTTGAACTGGTCTGTGAACTGTTGACTTTAACCATCCTGCTCCGGGCGATACTTTCCTGGGTATCACCGGGAAATACCAATATCTTCACCGACATTCTATATCACATTACCGAGCCGATACTGGCACCTCTGAGAAGGATAATCCCCAGAGCAGGTATGATAGATTTTTCACCGCTGGTTGCGGTTATCGTACTCCAGATAATAGTCGTTATAATACCCTGAATCCCGATACATGTACCATCAGTAAGCTATATAATATATGCAGACATGCGCGGACGTCTTGAATAAGGAGGACTTACAAGTTGAGCTGGTTCACCAGAATCGCCCTGAAAAAACGCTGGATTACCTTTTTAGTAGTAGCCCTGCTTACCGGCACCTCTATCTGGGCTACCATAACCCTGAAACAGGAACTGATTCCAGACATTAATTTTCCGGTAACCAGCGTGGTCACCATATATCCGCAGGCTTCGCCGGAAGATGTCATGAACGGGGTGAGTATACCTGTAGAAAGCGCGATATCAGGTATATCCGGGCTGGAGCAGCTTATCTCATCCTCAACAGACGGCAGTTCATTCGTTTTCGCTTTATTCGAATACGGCACCGATATGGACAAGGTTAACGATATCATCAAGTCGAACCTCAACGCACTCAGTCTTCCCGACGAGGTTCGCAGCCTCCCGGCCAGCACACCCCAGATAGAGGACAATCCCCAGCTTTACGCCATCGATATAAATATGATGCCGGTAGTATCTTTCGGTCTCAGCGGAGATTTATCCGCCAGCGAATTATACGATATTGCCGTTTCAGAGTTCGTACCCAGGCTGGAAGCTATCGAGGGCGTTTACCACGTTGCAATCGAAGGCGGGAGTAAAGACAAGGTACTGGTGTCTCTCGACCCGGAAAAGCTCGGTCAATACGGCGTATCGGTTTCACAGGTGGCGGCTATACTCACCATGCAGCAGTATAGCTCCTTGAGCCAGATTGAAAACACCGGTATAGGTACTACGGAGCTGGTCCTCGGCGACATTTCAGATGTACAACTGGGACCGGCGCCGGGTACCACTATCACACGTACCAACGGCAAGCCCAGTATAGGCATGTCGGTAATGAAAGAGACCGAGGGAAATACGGTCTCAACAGCCAACGCCGTAATCGATGAGCTATCGAAAATCGAGCAAACCCTCGCTGATGATCTGGAAATATCAATCATACTCGACCAGTCGGAGTATATTGAAAATAGTATCAGCGAATTGACAAGGAACGCTATAATCGGGTTCGTCCTGGCAACTATCATCGTATTCCTGTTCCTCATGGCTTTTCGCGCCTCCATAATTACCGCTATCTCCATACCGTTGAGCATCTTAATCGGTTTCCTCGCCATACGTTGCTTCGGGTTAACGATAAATATCCTGACCCTCAGTGCGATGGCAATCGTTGTGGGAAGGGTAATCGATAACAGCATAGTGGTTCTGGAGGTTATCTACCGCCGCATGCAGCAGGGAGAAGCCTTCAGAGACGCTGCTATCAGCGGAGTTAGCGATGTTGCCGTTCCCATCACATCGGCAACCCTGGCAACCATAGTCATATTCCTCCCGCTGTTCTTTATCGGCGGAATTATCGGTGAGCTATTCGTTCCTTTCTCCATAACCATAATCTTCGCACTTCTTGCCTCGCTTATGGTAGCGTTAATGGTAGTCCCTCCGCTATCCAATTTCACGGTTTCTAAAAAGGCGGAAACGAAAAGGAAAGAACCGTGGTACCAGAGGCTATATACCGTGATACTGCGCTGGTCACTTCAACACAGGGCAGCTACGCTGACCATTGCCACGGTTATATTCCTGAGCAGCTTTGCACTGGTTCCGGTAATCGGTACCAGTTTTATTCCCACAATGGGCAACAAGATGCTGACAGTCAACATCGAAATGCCTCCTGAAGCAGACCTGACAACATCTGAAGAGACAGCCGAACAGGTCGAGCAAATTATCAGTCAAAATCCCGAAGTATTACGATACCAGACCACCGTGGGTATATCCACTTCCATGTTCGGCAGTTTGAGTGCCCTCTCAGGCAGCGGTAGTAATAATATCACCGTAGTAGTCTACCTGACTTC
>CAZCMK010000071.1:0-2280 GCA_964499775.1 uncultured Dehalococcoidales bacterium
CTACTTTAAACATAGCAGCCACAAGTGATATAATATATATGAATGGACATCCTGGCTGAGCTTAACGCGGCTCAAAAAGAAGCCGTAGAGGCGATTAATGGACCGGTGTTGATTCTGGCCGGTCCCGGCAGTGGCAAGACCAGGGTTATTACTCACCGAGTAGCTTACCTTATTAAAGTTTGCGGGGTCAGCCCCCATCGTATCATGGCAGTTACATTTACCAATAAGGCTGCCAGAGAGATGGAAGAGAGGCTGAATAATCTGGTAAGCGGTTTGGTGCGTGACCTTACCCTGGGTACTTTTCACGCCATCTGTGTGCGTTTTCTCAGGAACAGCGGTAGGGCTGCGGGAGTCGACCCCCGGTTCGTTATCTACGACAGGGATGACCAGCTCAGCCTGGTAAAGCACAGCATTCAGGAGGCGGACCTCGACCCCAAGCAGTATGCTTCTTCGGCTATAATCTCCGCCATTTCATCGGCAAAGAGCCGGATGCTATCTCCACCGGAGTATCTCAAGACCGGGCGTTCCTATTTCGATGAAGTGGTGGGGCGTGTCTACGAGATTTACCAGCGACTCCTCGAAGAAAGCAATGCCCTCGACTTCGACGACCTTCTGATGAAGACGGTACTGCTTTTCAGGAATAACCCGGAGATTTTAGCCAGGTACCAGTCCCGCTATGTCCATATTCTGGTGGACGAATTTCAGGATACCAATCTCGTCCAGTACGAGCTAATCAGGCAGCTTGGCGGCAAGCACCGCAATATATGTGTCGTCGGCGACCCTGACCAGTCGATATATTCCTGGAGATTTGCCGATGTCCGCAATATCCTCACTTTCGAGAACGAGTATCCCGATGCCAAGATGGTGGTGCTGGAGGAGAACTACCGCTCCACCAAAATGATACTCGATACGGCGTCGCACATTATATCGGCCAATCAGCAGCGTAAGCCGGTGAATCTCTGGACGCAGAACCATGAGGGAGCTTCGACGGTGGTGGTGGAGACCTATACAGAGCAGGAGGAAGCCCAGTTCGTGGTCAGCGAGGTGGAGCGTCTGGTTGGTCAGGGAGAGTTCAGTCTCGGCGATTGCTCCGTGATGTATCGCACCAATGCCCAATCGCGTGTCCTCGAAGAAGCTTTTGTCCGCTACGGCATGCCTTACAAACTGGTAGCCGGGACCCGGTTCTACGAGAGGCGCGAGGTCAAGGATATAATCGCCTATCTCAGGCTTATCCAGAACCCCCACGATAGCGTCAGTCTTATAAGGGTTATCAACGTCCCCCAACGCGGAATCGGACAGCAGACGCAGGCAAAGCTGGCAGGCTGGGCGAAATCGCTGGGCGTCTCCCAGTATGAAGCGCTGTGGAGTATGACAAGAGACGCCACTGAAGACTCCGAGATTCAACCCCCCTTCAATTCGCATATCAGCCGGGTGCTGACCGCTTTTTCCGACCTTATGGAGGAGCTAATCCTCCGCAGCAAGGAGTTGAAGCTGGTCGAGCTTTTCGACCTTGTCGTGGAGCGCTCCGGCTATAAACAGTACTTGCAGAGCGAGAACAACTGGCAGGAACGATGGGAAAATATACTTGAGCTTCGCGCCGTTGCCCAGAAGGAGTACGGCGATAAGAGTCCTGCGGAAAGCCTGGCGGCTTTTCTGGAGGAGGTGACGCTGGTATCGGATGTCGACGACCTCGATGAGAGTGAATCGACGGTTACCCTGATTACGCTGCACCAGGCTAAAGGACTCGAGTTTCCGGTTGTCTTCATCGTCGGCATGGAGGACGGACTCCTGCCGCATTTCCGGTCGTTCGACGACCCCGAGCAGATGGAGGAAGAGAGGCGACTCTGCTATGTCGGGGTGACCAGGGCAAAGCAGAAGGTGTACCTGGTACGCGCCTTCCGTCGAAGTCTGATGGGCAGGAGCACTGTAAGCGAGCCGTCACGGTTCCTGAACGATATACCGAAGCACCTGATTTCAACCGGCGACTGGCGGGAAGAGGCTGAGAGCCGGATTGTCCCCTCTATATACTCCTGGAATAAACCCCCCGCGCCGACTCCGTCCGCCATGGAGTTTCAGGCGGGCGACCATGTTTACCACGCCCAGTTCGGCAAGGGCGTGGTGGTTAGCTGCCAGCCGGTAAAGGATGACGCCGAGGTGGTTATCGCCTTTAACGGCGCCGTTAAGAAGCTCCTCCTCAGCTTCGCCAACCTTGAAAAGACGGAGTAGTATCTTAGACCGTCTGTCAGGTAGAGTTTGAATAGGTTATTTATATCTGATTAT
>CAZCMK010000071.1:2380-6269 GCA_964499775.1 uncultured Dehalococcoidales bacterium
CTGATTATTATTTTTTTTCTGTTTAAGTGATGTTTCGCAATTAATGTGAGTACCGTAAGCCCCTTTATAAAAGAGAAAGGGAGTCTGAGAGGGGCGAAGCCCCTCTCACCTGAAGTAATTCCCCTTCCCCTTTGAAGGGGAAGGGGATACAAGCCTGTCCGCCGTCCGCCTGTGGCGGACTTTAGCAGGCGGGGGGATGGGGTTTTATAAACCAATAGAAACCCTTGACAATCTACACGGAAACGTGTATTATATTGCTAATGGACATTTTTGATCTTTTGGCCTACAATAAATCAAACGAGGTTGATATCATGTCTTGTGAATCAGAAAATGTCCTTTTCAAGATATTAGTAGGCGATTGTTTACAGCATCTTAAGGATGATTCGATTAATGATGTTTCCCTGTCATTTGTTGACCCTCCATTTCGTCAGGGTAAGGATTATAGATTATTCGATGATGACTTACCAGAAGATATGTATTGGAATTGGATGAGAGATGCTTTATTAGAAATAAACCGGGTAACAGTAAACGGTGGTGCTGTATATTTTATGCAGAGAGAAAAAAACACTGAACAGGTACTTCGTGTTTTACGAGATGCTGGTTGGACTTATCAAAATATTATTATATGGCAAAAGAAAACATCTGCTGTCCCTAACACATTTCGTTATGCCAAGCATTATCAGATAATTGTATTTGCTACAAAAGGTAAAAGACCGAGAATCTTTAACAAATTACGTATTGATTTACCTTTGTCTCCAGGGCACAAATATAGTAGAACCAATGGAGTATACTTGACCGATGTTTGGAATGATATAAGGGAGTTGACCTCTGGATATTTTGCTGGCAATGAGGCAATTCGTGAATTGAATGGTGATAGAGCACATATTCAACAGTCACCGATAGCTCTATTGCTTAGAATTATACTCTCATCATCAATCCCAGGGGATATTATATTTGACCCCTTTGCTGGAACGGGTACTACACTCGTTGTTGCTGAGCAATTGCAACGGCGGTCGGTAGGGATTGAAATAGACTCAAAGAATGTGACTATCATTAGGCAACGGCTGAAACAATTAAGGCGGGCAGATGATGTTAACAAACTCCGAGATTATTATAGATTCACCAATCATTTGTCATCCATCTGGCCAATTACAACGCAAATTGGCGAACGGAGACAGACAGTAGATGTTTGAGTTTACAGATGCGGTGGATTTTTACTTGTCACTTATTGGAAATCTGAAGAAAGGCAGTATAACTTTCGATGCGCCTCTCGATATAATGGTACTTCGAGTAGCTTGGGAACAGTTGGCATACGTTGATAACCGTAGAGACGCAAAGAAAAATGGTTACGATTTTTGGAAAGGTATTGATATTCATTCGTTAACCGGTAAGATTATTGGGAAAGGCCAACTTTATTCCGAGTCCCAGGTATTTCCAGACTTTGTGTTCAAGGTTAAAGAACACGAAGGACATCTATTATGTGGCAGCTTGCTTGAAACGAAAGATTCCAGCGGTGGCAGTATATCTTCGTTCAATTCTACGATTCCAACAGGAATGAAAAGCATGGAAGAAGTGGATACAATCAATAATGGTGGAATAGTATCAAAAATTGCGTGTATAAAGGACGGCAAATTAGCTAGTAATCCTGATTATCATGCATATCAGAGAAGGTGTTTTTATCTTATAAGAACCCACAAAGGCAGTGATAAGGTGAGAACATCTCTGGTAGATGGCTCGTTCTTTGAGACTGTTCCCAAGAATTACCTGATTTCACAGATGTTTATAAATATTCTAGAAAAACATCATTCTCAGAAGAAATTGAATATATCTGAAAAAAAGCTAATTGAGATTAAAGAATTGCTATCTTCTATTACCGACCAGACAATCATAGCTAGCTCGCAGTCGATAGATAAAGCATCAGTAAAGCCAAGGCTGAGAATTATGGCTGAAGTTAATCCTGAAGGAAATCCTCATAGTAGTCATTATCCTCAGATTGAAGTGAATACAATCAATTTTATTTTACCGAAGAAAATACTTGTAGAAGAAGTATATAAACGCTTAACAGATAGTCTGCCTGAACTTAAACTGTTTTCTTTACAGCATAAACGTAATGGTGAATACGCAGTTTTTGAGTATAAATCTTGATAGAAAAAGTAGGCATTTCTATGCCGATAAGAGTCCTTGATCGGGAAGTGGTATCTAGAATCGCCGCCGGCGAGGTGGTGGAGAGGCCGGCTTCGGTGGTGAAAGAGCTGGTGGAGAACTCGCTGGATGCCGGGTCGAGTCAGATTTCCGTCGAGACCTCCGGGGGTGGGGTCGGCCTGATACGCGTAACCGATAACGGCGACGGGATTCCCGCGGATGAACTTGAACTCGCTTTTCAGAGGCACGCCACCAGCAAGGTACGGGGAATCGATGACCTCTATTCGATTTCGAGTCTCGGTTTTCGCGGCGAGGCACTGCCCAGTATGTCCGCGGTGTCGCAGATAGAAGTCGTTACCTGCGCCGCTAGGGAACCCACCGGCAGCTTCATTACGTTGAGGGAAGGTATTACCACTGAAAAGGGCAGCCGGGGACGCTCTCAGGGTACCACCGTCACGGTACGCAACCTGCTCCGCAACGTGCCGGCGAGACTGAAGTTCCTGAAATCTAACTCCACGGAGAACAGTCATATCGCCGGCGTTGTCAGCCAGTATGCCCTTACCTTTCCCGAGGTAAGGTTCAGTTTAACTATCGACGGACGTACCACGCTCAGGACTCCGGGCAGCGGGAAGCTGAAGGATGCCGTTATCGAGGTGTACGGTGCGGAAGTTGCCCGCGGCATGCTGGAACTGGACAGCCGTGAAGTTGAATGGGAGGGCTATCCTTCGTCGGAATCAATCACCGTCAGCGGGATGGTCGGTTCTCCCGATATCAGTCGCTCCAACCGGAATTATATGAGTTTTTTTGTGAACCGACGCTGGATTAACAGTCGTTTGCTCTCCTGGGCGGTTGAGGAAGCCTATCACGGACTCCTGATGCAGGGGAGACATCCGGTGGCTGTCATCAATATTTCGCTGCCGGCCGGCGACGTGGACGTAAATATTCATCCCACCAAGAACGAGGTAAAATTTCAGAACGAACGGCCTGTCTTCAGCGTCGTCCAGAAGGCAGTGCGACGGGCACTAATCGAGACGTCGCCGGTGCCGGCGATTGAGGAGGTTGCCCCTGTCTATAGAGGCACGACTTCTACTCAACCCCGGACTCTGTGGGCGCCTTCAGATACGGGACATGTCACTGGAGTTTCCGCCCCTTCGACCACTCCGACTCCTGCCTTTACTCTTCCCGCTCTCCGACTCCTCGGGCAGGTATCCGGCACCTATATCGTCGCCGAAGGACCGGAGGGACTTTACATAATAGACCAGCATGCCGCTCATGAGCGTATTCTTTTCGAGCAGATTCAGGAGCAGAGTCTGCAGAGGACGGTCGAGGTGCAGGGACTGCTTGAGCCGGCGACCCTCGAGGTATCTCCGGGGCAGGACGAGGTGCTGAAGACCTGCTACACCGAGCTTTCGGAGTTCGGTTTTACCATCGAGCCTTTCGGCGACCGTACCTATCTGGTAAGGGCGGTGCCGGTAATGCTGCATGATAAGGACTGGACGGCGGCGTTAAGGGAGCTGCTCGACTCCGTTTCGGTCGAGGGGAATGCAGACTGGCGGGAGAAGCTGGTGATATCCTTTGCCTGTCACGGTGCCGTGAAAGCCGGGCAGACTTTGACCGACGAAGAAATACGGGGACTTTTAAGGCAGCTTGAGCAGACCTCCGCTCCCAATACCTGTCCCCACGGCAGGCCGACTATTATCCACCTGAGCTCGACACAGCTTGAGAAAGAATTCCACCGGACATGATT
>CAZCMK010000071.1:6369-8314 GCA_964499775.1 uncultured Dehalococcoidales bacterium
TATTGACTATATCTAATGGATGGACTAAACTTAAAATCTTACATTACCAACTAAATTATAGAGGCGGAAAATGGCAGTCGACGGCACATATAGTATTGCGATCGATACGCAGATGGGTAGCCGAAACGGTACACTCACGCTAAAGGCAAACGGGGATTCTCTCAGCGGTACCCTGGCTGCCGAAGGGAGCGAGAGTAAAATCACTGACGGCGCGGTTTCCGGAGAAGGTATTGCGTTCAAGGTCCAGCTTGGTATAACGATGGGTACGTTTGAGCTCGATTTCAAGGCGACGCTGAACGGTGATGAGATTGCCGGTCAGGTAGAAGTCGGCGGATTCGGTTCGTTTCCTTTCAGCGGTACACGGATTTAGCGAAAGCCCGAACTTTACAGGTTTCCCGGTCATCCAGGTCTATAAAAGTGTCGATTTGGTCCTATTTCTTCCTGTAAAAAACTTTAAGGGTTGATATTCTACCCACGTCTTTTAGTGATTTCGCAATTGCCAGGAGCAGGTTGACGATGATTTCTCTGGGGAAAACGCTTAAAGTGACCGGCTTATCATTTACGTAGAGGGAGAGACGGTCAGCCCCGGGTCTTATGAACCCTCCTTCAATGAAGTCGGCAAGACCTTTGATATCTTCGAGAGAGAACTGCCTGGTATCGGTTTCCAGAGGCTCGTCGGTAACGATTGCTATGAGTTTCTTTATGTTCTTCAGGGGCGGCCCTACCTCTTTCCGGTGGGCTTCAATCTTGGGGATATTACCCCGCTTGAAGCCTTCGGTGATGATGATATCATAGTCCTCACCGAGCAGCCGTGCCATCTCGTCCAGGGTCGTGTCCGATGTTACCGGTTTTATCAGAACTATCCTCGTATCGGAGCCGATGGCAGTAGCCTGGCTTCCCGCCTGGAGGTGACGCCACGTGTCCTTGCCGGGAGTGTCGAGAGTCGCTTCCTCGGCGGTGTGCTTGATGGTGGCAACCCGGTATTTCCTCGATGCTAATTCAGCTATCAGCTTCTCTATCAGGGTTGTTTTTCCCGAGTTCGATATGCCTATGATTGATATTATGGCAGCCATTTTTCTGCTCTTTTACAACACTCGTCTGTTTATCGATCCCTTTCACCGAAAAGGATGGTACCCAGTCTCACCACGTTGGCGCCCTCTTCGATGGCAATTCGGTACGAATTGGTCATGCCCATAGAGAGATACTTCATCTCGATACCGGGCAGGTTCAATCGCTTGATTCGCTCGAAGATTCTCTTTGTTTCGATGAAATGCGGTCGCGAGTCTTCGGGGTTCCCCGAGGCTGGGCCCATTGTCATCAGACCCATTACCCGTATGTTCGTGTAACCGGATATCTCCCTTACCATCTGCTCCGTGTTTTCCGGTAAGACGCCCGATTTTTGTACTTCCCGACCGCTGTTAACCTCGACCAGCACCGGCATTATTTTATTCGACTGGGTGCACCTCTTATCGATTTCCCCGGCGATTTCTACGGAATCTACGGTCTCTATCATGTCGAACAGTCTCACAGCTTTTTTTACCTTGTTTTTCTGGAGTTGGCCGATGAAGTGCCATTCCGCCCGACTGCCTATCGCTTCGTAAGCCTTTTCGGCTTCCTGGACATAGTTCTCACCGATGATTCTCACCCCGGCTTCGACTGCCTCCAGGACTTCCTCCGGCTGTCTCGACTTGGCGGCGGCAACCAGTTCGACTCCCTCCGGCAGCTCTCTGAGTATCCGGCTGACGTTTTCACGGATGTTGCTCATTCAGCTTGATTCTACCAGTAATCGGTGATGATTTCCATCGAGACTCTATGTTATTGGTACCGGTACAGGCATGTCCCTTGACTATTGACTCTGAATATATGAAAATGGACTGACTGTTGATGACAAATATCGGGGCGTAGCGCAGCCAGGTAGCGCACCTGAATGGGGTTCAGGTGGTCG
>CAZCMK010000072.1:0-8272 GCA_964499775.1 uncultured Dehalococcoidales bacterium
CTGTATCCCTTCATCCGCCACAGGCGGACTCAGGATGAACCCTTCAGGGTGAACCTTCAGGATGAACCCCTTTCCTGCCAGAACCACTGGTACTGGCTGAGAGGCTTTCCTGGCAGGAAAGGGGAGAGTTATTCTATACTAAATCATGGTATTGAGTGAGAGGGGGATTAAGGGGTGAGTACATGTATCAACCAAAACCGAATAGAACCTTACTGCCAGAGGGAGCCAGGTACTAGATAAGGTTCCCCATGTCACTTAACCCCTTTAATGATAAGATGCCATCCCAGTTCGTACTCGTCCGGCACCTCGACTTTTACCTTACGCTGTTGAGGCAGGTCGATGACATTGTAGCGAACTTCGGCGGTACAGTTTCTAAAATAATTTGAAAATAAGTCTATTCCCTCTGCTTTGGTAAATACCCTGGTATAGGGATTATCTTCTTTTCGCTCCGAGTATTTTGCCAGAAGCTCATCGTAAGTAAGCTGTTCCAGTTGCTTTTCCAGGATACCCCTCAAGTAAACGATACTGAATCCGTACAGCAAACTATCTCTGTGATAGAGCATTACCATTATTCTACCGCCCGGTTTCAGGATTCTCTTAATCTCGGAAAGGGCTTTTTCAATACGAGGAATATGGTGCAGCACGCCGAAAGAATAGACACAATCAAAGGTATTATCCTCAAACATGAGGGCTGTGGCGTCCGCATTCAATACCTTTGCGGGAAGGTTAGCCTCTTCAAGCAGTTTCCTGGTAGTCTGGACAGCGGTCAGGCTGAAATCGACACTGACCACGTCAGCACCGTTTCGGGCAAACTCAGCCGAATCGATACCGCCTCCACAACCGATGTCCAGAATCTTCTTTCCTGCGAACTTCTCGAACTCAAAAGTAGCATGCATATAGTCCTGGAGGGAGTAACGGAACTGTCTCTTTTCCTCGTAGTTCAGTTCTTCACCGATAAATCCCATCGGTGGGCCCTGTTCCCAGAAGCCTTTAATACTCTCCCGGTTTGCTTTCATCTCGAACCTCCAACGGATAGCAGCTATTCACACCAGGTTCATCTCAAATTATGTCTTATCCCAATCGGCTTTAACAACAATGTCTTCTTCTAAAGATTCATTCCCCAGTCCCCAGTTCTCATCGTTAAAAATAGTAGGACCGCGGCGCCAGCGTATTCGCCTGATATGTCTCAGAACCTCCCCGTACGTGAGACGGGATATCCCCGCTGTTTGCAGCCTTTCATCAAGCAGCTTTGCGCCCACTCCCGGCGACCAGCCGGAACCCGGAGCGTGCTCGATGTGGTAGATACGCATCGGCTCCGGAAGTATCGTCTCCTTCGCACCACCGTAATGAGCGACAACGCACATCAAGCTATCCAGATGTAAAGAGAACATTTCGAACTCGGCATTGCCGCGTAATGCCAGCCAGTGTTCACGAGCCATCATGGTGAAATCACCACAGGCATTCGTATGCAGAGGCCTGCCGTATAGTATTGGCCATATCAACATTATGTACAAGGACTTGTAAGCGTGAATACAGCTGTCTCTCACCAGCCTGATAACATCCATAACACTTCTTAACTCTCGCAGGCGTCTTTTCAGTGACCTGACTACAGAAAAAGGCTTGACTGGCGGCTGGCTGGGTTCATTTAAAATAGCCGTCTTACCCCGGGCATTTATCCGGATAACATTTGCACGGCAATATTCGAGCTGCTCGTTAACTAACACTCCCTCCGGTATATCAGAAGGCACGTCACATCTATCGATACGGTACATATAACCGGAGGTCAGTTGTCCGGAGGCAAAGTACTGCATGAGCTCATCGGAAAAGAGAATATCTATATTGGTGGCGAGAATGAACCGACCCCGGGCGCGGCGAATGCCGACATTCTTACCAATCATCTGAAATAACGGCAAGCTATCGGCGTACCTGAAACGCTGGTGAATCTCCGGCGACACTTCGATAATACGGACGGCGCACGGTCCGCCGTCCTGCGGCCACTTCAGTACTTCGGCAAGACCCGGGCGGTCGGGCAGCGGGTTCCACTCGACTATTATCAGTTCCGAATTGAGATTATGGCGTTTTGCCTGCTCCAGCCAGCCGGTAACGAATATTTGCATTCGCTTGAGCAGATTGCCGCCGTGGTCATCATTCCGTGAGACGACTACGACAGATAAAATCGGTTCTGAATTTATCATTTCTTAACCGCAAGTAATATCCAGCTGGGTTCAATCCAGAAAATATCTCTCACCTGTTGATTTAACCAATCCCAGTTCGTCCTGATAGTGTTGACCACACCTTTAGTCGATGAGCAATTGTTCTGCACTTCAGCCTGCTCGCAGAAATCATGCCACATTATTATACCACCGGAGCGGACCAGCTGGCAGGCTTTGACCGTATCGCTGGTTACTATCTCTTCCGAATGCCCACCATCTATCAGGGCTGAATCAAAGAAACCGGGAGGATAGTTGCTGATATCCCATTCACGACTGTCACAATAAATCTGGGAGACTCTGTTCCCTAGACCAGCCTCCAGATAGAACCTGCCGATGGAACCTATTTTATCAGTCTGATACCAGATATTCTTATCTTCCTTGGAACCAAAAAGGCGTTTTTTTGGTGCTTTTACAAACCAAGAATAAGCCCATGAACCGTCCTTCTGCCTTTCTCCTTGTGGTAGATTAATTGTCCAGACCGTAGCCTCGCATTCTTCCAGACAGTAAAGCACGCCAGCACCCTGCCACGTTCCAAACTCAAGGTGCCTCTTAGGTTGAAAATTCCGGTAGATATAACGGAATATCGGCGCATCATCTATCTCCATCTGCCAGTCTTTCAACGATTTCGATAAGGATTCCCGGGGATAGTCTAGCGGTGCAGTAAACCGGAGATGTGTATGAAGGTCTCTAACCGGAACAGCCGGAACATTCATTCAGACTCTCCTTACCAGGTCGAACCAGTTAAAATCACTATTGTGGAATTCCAGATACAGGACAACATCGAATTCGGCGGGTTCGAGAAGGGTTTTAAGTTTCGGCAAATCATACCACTCGACCCACGGTGTACCCGGGCCGTCTGTGAGTCGACCCCACTGGTCGAATGGTAATTTACCTTCCCGCTCCCAGCGAGCGAAAGGATAAGCAAGTTGAATCCAGCGCCCTCCTACAGGCAGATGCTTCAGCAGTTCCTGGACTTCCGCTCGCGTAATATTAACGGGCGCGTTAATCAGTGAGCCCTGGGCCCAGATAACATCGTAGTCGGTCGGCAACGCTGAAAGCGAGTCCAGATTCTCAAGGTAACAAAAATCCACTTCGGTTAGACCCAGCAGCCGGCACAAACGTTTCAGTACATCCAGGTTGGGCCCTACGATATCGACAAACGTTATCTTTGCGCCGTGCTGAGCAAAGGTGATTCCATCGATACCCAGACCGCTGCCGACATCCATAACTCGTTTGCCCTCCAGTATGTCCCGGTAGAGCAGGTGATACCAACCGCGAACATCGAAGTTCTCTCCGGTGGTGGCTTCCATCCTGATGCGAGACCAAAGCTCTAATAATTCTTTGTCCGGCATCTCTAATAGTTGTATGGTACTCATACGTGTATCCGTTGTCGGCACTTCATGCCACTTCTGTCGGAGAACTTCAAAAGGCTTTTCCCAGCTGGCAGATTGTTCCTGGCCCGTCTCCGATGATTGCTGCGGTGCTTCCCTGAATATACTACCGACCGCGCCAACCAGGGTCTTTTTTATTGTTGATAGACTCATACGCGGCGGTGAATCATATCCCCACGACTGACGAGTAATTCCGGGGATTTCTACGTTAGCTAACTGCTTAGCCTGGTTGAACAGTTCATTAAATCTGTTTTCCGGAATATCCGCGTAAACATGACTGCCGTTGACTTCACCAATCCGCCGCCATTCCATGGGGTCTTCAATGTTTATTTTTCCTTCATCCTTCATTCTCGTATAATCAGTCGAGCCTGGTAAAGGAATATACCAATTGATACCGATACTCGGCGGCTGAGTCTTGCGTAAAAAGTCCATCGTCTGTGCGATATCTTCTTCGCGTTCACTAGGATAGCCCAATATCATGCTAGCATCGTACGGGAATTTAAGCATATTATGTAATTCCGCCGCCTTATAATTATCTTCTACGGTTGTACCTTTATTCATGAGTTCCAGAACCCGCTGGCTGGCAGACTCAAATCCGTAAAGCAGGTAACGGCATCCAGCCTGCCACATCAATTTCAACAGGTCTTCATTCACCTGGTCGGCTCGTATGTTAGCGTACCACTCGACATTCTGCGGTATACCATGCTGAATCATAAGCTCGCAGAACTCACGAAGCAGCCGTCTGTTATTACCGATAGTGCTGTCCGTAAAGTAAACACTATCTATTCCAAACTCACGGCTCATATATACAACCTGGTCGACAAGATACTCCGCCGAGTAGAAACTAACCGCAGAGAGAGCGCTGTAGGCACAAAAGGCACACTTATAGACACATCCACGACCCATAATCATATCGAGACTTCTGGTACGTCTGATTTTCAATCGCGCGTACGACGGGTAGGAGTAGAACCGATAGTCACACAGTTTCCAATCGGGGAAAGGCAGCGAGTCGAGAGACTGGACTTCTTCTCCCCGGGTAATCGACGCTCCTGTACTCACCACTCCGGTCACGGTCTCGGGCTTCTGACCGTCGGCAAGCTGCACAATTCCTATATCACCGGGACCAATAAATGCGTAATCGAATCCCAGGCCGTATGTTGTCGATTCCGGCTCTACAGACGCGTGGATTCCACCGGCAATAAATATCGGTTTTATTCTTGCAGAAGAACACGCCTGACGGGCAGCATCAACAGCTCTTTTGGTTTCGATATAGTGTACCGAAAAAAACTGAAGCCGATTATATCCGGCTTGAATTGCTTAATCGTCCTGGATAATTTAGACAGGCAGGCACTTACATCACCCTTGAAAGCGATAAGGTCACGGCCCATATCCACAACAATGGCCTCGTGGTTATTCTGTCTCAATATAGTTGCAAGAAGAAGCAATGAATACGGTCCGTTACGCCATTCATGAGCAAGGTCGTACTTCTTTACGCCTTCGTCATGATAGTTCCAGGGCTGGACCATCATTACTCTAGCCATACCAAGAAACCCAAACTACATAATTCACAGGTACGCATTATAATAAATCCCACTCCAACGTCGGACGAAGGACCTCATCTCCAACACTATCGACATCCACACCGGCAATCTCGAATGCCACCGCTTCCGTTATATGATGGTGGTGTCCAACACCCGGCGACCAGATACCCAGCTCGACATAGTACCGTCCCGGAGCTAATAAACTTCCGGGAATCTGCACCTTGACTCGATGAGCCCCTTTTGCTCCGACCAGCGACTCCAGATTAGAGCAATCCGATGTTGCCGTATGGAGTATAGGCACGTTTTGCTCGTTGTGCAACCTCAGCCCGACCCGCAGACCGTCCACCTGAGACGCGGTCTGATATTCTACCGCAATATAAAACGGGTCTTTGTACAGTATATCGGGGCGGATGCTCTGGTTATTATCCATAGTATAAGCTCGCAGCAGTTCAACGGTATTGTCCTCATCGGAAATATTAAACACCTTTTCACCGAGGGGTATTTGACTGTCCTTCAGATAACTGGAAACTACATTCCGCGTATCACCCTGTCCGACTATTTTACCGGAATCCAGCAGAATAGCCCTTGAACACAACTGTAAAATAGCCGTCATATTATGGCTGACAAATAGTACCGTTCGCCCTCCGCCGGCGATATCCCGCATCTTACCCAGGCTCCTGTTCTGGAATTCGGCGTCACCTACCGCCAGCACCTCATCCACCAGCAGGACTTTAGGTTCAAGGTGGGCCGCAACGGCGAAGGCGAGCCGGACCTGCATACCGCTGGAATAGCGCTTCAGAGGCGTATCGATGAATTTCTCCACGCCGGAAAATTCCACAATCTCCGTGAATTTACGGTCGATTTCTCTCTTCTTCATTCCCATCACCGCACCGTTGAGATAGATATTCTCCCGTCCGGTAAGCTCGGGATGAAAACCGGTGCCCACCTCGAGCAGCGAACGTACCGGCTCGATGATTTCAGCGTAACCTTCTGTGGGTGTGGTTATACGGGTGAGTATTTTAAGCAAAGTGCTTTTACCGGCTCCATTGCGTCCGATAATGCCGACAACCTCACCCTGCTTGACTTCAAAGGATACATCTTTCAGCGCCCAGATATATTCGGAATCCGAATCCTGTGACCTTCTCCCGCGAAAGGGAGAAGTAATTGTTCTCATAAGACTCTCGCGTAGAGTCTGGTAACTCACATATTCACCGATGCGGTATTGCTTACCCAGATTTTCTACCCGAACAGCGATATCACTCATTACTTATACCCAATCAGCAAAAGTCTTTTCGGAATTCCGGAAGTAGTACGCCCCCGTAATAAATATCACTATCACCACTATACATGATATCAGTATTAGTGAACTGGGCGGTTCCGTGCCCAGCAGTGCCCAGCGGAAGCCTTCAATTACTCCCG
Source organism: uncultured Dehalococcoidales bacterium (assembly GCA_964499775.1). GTDB lineage: Bacteria > Chloroflexota > Dehalococcoidia > Dehalococcoidales > UBA2162 > MGML01. Next base: position 6,565 of record CAZCMK010000072.1, read on the forward strand.
CCATTGGATTTAGTCCGTATATCGCCTGATATTTCTGCGGCACCAGGCTCGATGAATAGACGACAGGTGAAGCAAAAAGCCAGACCTGCATGAGAAAAGGTATTGCATGCTGAACATCACGGTAGCGTACATTAATGGCTGAAAGCCACAGTCCCACGCCTGAAGCTATTAAGAATACCAGTAACGTAAGCGGAATTACCATCAGGATTCTCACCGTGGGAGCGTACCCGTAGAAAAACATCATGCCGACTAAAATAACAAAGGCGATAGCAAAATCGATTACAGGAGCAAGGATTCCGGACAGGGGTAAAATCAGCCTGGGGAAGTATACCTTCTGGACCATAGAAATGTTCCCGACCAGACTCACACTGGAGCGTGTAATACCCTGAGAAAACAGCGTCCAGGGAAGTAAAGCCGTGTAACTGAAGAGAGGGTACGGAATATCCTGTGAAGGGACATTAAGCAGGTTACCGAAGAACAGGGTGAATACCACCATCATTAAGAAAGGCTGAAGAATAGCCCAGGCAAATCCCAGCACCGTTTGCTTATAACGTATCTTCACGTCACGCCAGGTGAGAAAGTAGAGTAACTCGCGGTACGACCATATTTCACGTAGATTTAACAGCGCCCATCCTTTTAGCGGACGGATAACCGTGATTGGAGAGGAGGTATCATTATTCTCTCTGTTATGCCCTTGCCGGCTCAACTTCTTTTCTTCTCTGCCAGGTATTTACTTGGGTAGAATAATAACACCATTTATCCGGATATTGCAAAGAAGACCAAAGATATAAACAGGCTCAGGACAATCAGCCGTGACATGAAACCGTCCGAACCGCGATGAAGACCCATGAATAACAGGGGGCGGACACCGTCCTCGTTTGACTCAAAGCCAGGTATCCCCTTCTCCATCATCCTCCGGTATATTCTTTCACATGCCTGGAGAAGCTTATCCGGCTGCCTATACATGTCAAGCATCGCTCCATGCATTCCCCAAAGAAAATCGGATATTGAATCAAAAGGAGCCCGGGCTGTGCCCGGATAATATTTCGGGAAGCCCATTTTTCGATTTCATCACCGAATGAGTCCATTCTTGAACGCCAGCGTTCAAGTTCGCTCCCGATTTTCTGAAGCGTCTCTATGGCAGTAGCTATTTCCGGCTTAATCAGTGCCTCTGCCAGGGTTAAAGCTCCACGGTAGCTATACCCTAAAGATGAGAGCGGCGGGAGCAACTTGAATGCCTCCATTGCCCCGCAGACGCGCGGAAAATACACCCGCAGCATATAGCCAGCGAGGCCGTCGAGGAAGAAGTCGTATTCGTCCCCTTTCATATTTTCCAGCTCAAGATACTGGTGTGAATGACTTGGAGGCACACCATGACAGGCACTCTATCAAGCATTTTTACCTGGACGGCTTCGCTAATCCTCTTTTGCCTTTCTTCATATAATTGAACGGGCGTTTTTTTCATTTCCTTTGTCCTCCAGGTTGGCAATCATATCGTGAGAAAACGCCTTATTTACGCTCTCCCGGCTTATCTTTATATTCGTGCGTTTTTTTCTTCGTTTTAATATAGCAGGATATACAACGCGAGTCCAAACCTCGCCATATGGTATTTATCCGATACCCGTCATACAGCCCGTGAAAAGTGGGACGAATGGTCTCAGAAAGGTGAGATAGGAGGGTATTGACTAAAGATTCAACATATAGTACA
>CAZCMK010000073.1:0-8238 GCA_964499775.1 uncultured Dehalococcoidales bacterium
CACTGGATAAGGAAGTCCTGCATTATGGGGTGGTAAGCCTGTCCGCCCAGGCAGGGTCCCATCAGCAGGGCAATCTGGGGGATGATGCCGGATGCCTGAATCTGAGCCCTGAAAAGCATTCCGTAGGCTTCAAGAGTGTCCATGCCCTCGTGGAGCCTGGCGCCGCCGGAATCGTTCATTCCCACCACCGGCCAGCCCATCTCCTTAGCGAAGTTAATTGCCCTGATTTCCTTGAGGCCGTGGTACTCGCCGAAGGTACCGGACAGTGCCATGTAGTCCTCGGCAAAGGCAACCACAGGCCTGCCGTTAACCATGCCGTATCCCGTTATCACGCCCTCCGCCGGTATCTCCCGCTTATCCATGCCGAAGTGCGTGGTGCGGTGCTTGACGAAAAGGCCTATCTCGGTAAAAGTTCCGGGGTCAAAGAAATAGTCGATTCTCTCCCTCGCCGTCCACTGTCCTCCCTTGTGGCGTTTTTCGATAGCCTCCGGGGTGCCCATGCCGGTTATTTTCTTTCGTCTGCGCCTGTAGTCCTCTATCAGTTCCTCTGTTGATGACATTTTTCGACCCCCTTAAATTAGGATAAAGGCTTTATTAAGTTCCCTGAAGTATTCCTTAATTGCCGCCCGCCTCAGGCGGACTGGATTCCGTGCCCGCCACGTCGGGCGGGAATCCAGTACCCGTCTCTGGAGAACCCATCTGGATTCCGTGTCAAGTACGGAATGACGATTTTGCTTAACCTCGGGTGAAATTATCAGGTTATTAAAGTCCCATTTCACGGGCTACAATCTCGCGGTAATAATCACCGCCTCCGAAAGAGAGCGCCGCTGACTTGCCCGTCCGGGTGTAAAACTGAAGGTCGTGGTCGGTTGTGCAGCCGATAGCGCCGTGTATCTGGTGCGCCAGGGTACTGACCCTCTCGAAAGCCTCGCAAGCCCACGCTTTGGCTACGGCTGCCTCTTTAGTGCAGGAAAGACCTTCACTCAGTCTCCAGGCTGCTTCGTAGGTGCTGAACCTGGTACCGTCCGCGTCGGTTGCCATGTTGGCGCAGTAGTGCTGGATGACCTGGAAACTGCCTATTGGACGGTCATACTGCTGTCTCTCTTTGGCGTAATCGACGGTCATATCCAGGCTCTGCTGCATTGCTCCTAGAATTATACAGCACTTGGCTACCGCCGCCTGCTCAATAGTCTTTGTTACTATATCCCAGCCCCGGTCGAGTTCACCTAAAATGTTCTCTTTGGGGACGCTGACATTTTCGAAAACGACCTCGCACAGCTTGTCACCGGCTATCGTTTTCAGAAGCGTGGTGCTTATCCCCGGGCTCCTGGCGTCCACAATGAATACCGTGATTCCGTTTTCAGCCTCTGCCTTTTCATCCGTCCTGGCAACGCAGAGCATGTAGTCGGCGATATGTGCGTCCGGGATGAAAAGCTTGGTGCCATTGATGACATAGGAATCGCCATCGGCTTTAGCCGTGACCGCTATCGATGCGGCGTCGTAACCGGCGCTCTCTTCGGTCAGGGCAAGGGTGAAAATCGCCTCGCCGCCGGCTATTCTGGGCAGGTATTCCTGTTTCTGCTCTTCAGTCCCGTAGTTCATAACTGGCAGGCCGCCCAGGACCACCGTGGAGAAATACGGACCGGGCAAACAGGCTCTGCCTACCTCCTCCAGGAGCACGGCAAGGTCGAGAAAGCTCATACCGCTGCCGCCATATTCCTCCGGGATTACCAGTCCCATCCAGCCGAGTTCCACCATCTCCTTCCACAGTTCCGGCGAATACCCCTTCTCATCCTCTTCCATTTCCTTTACCAGTGTTTTGGGGCACTTATCGGTGAGGAAATCCCGTGCCATCGTCTTTAACATGTCCTGTTCTTCAGAGTAATTGAAATCCATTATCTCTCTCCTTGATTGAAAGGGTTATTTCTTAAACGCTGGGTAAGCCGAGGCCGCGTGTGGCAATGACGTTTCTCAGGACTTCCGAGGTGCCTGCCTGAAGGCTGTAGCCCGTGGAAGCCAGGTATGAGTGTGAACACATGCCGAGAACCGGTGCGTATTTCGACTCGGCCCAGAGCTGTCCGTAGAGTCCGAGTATATCCATGGTAACGCTGGCGAGGCGCCGCTCGAAGGAGGTACTGTAAGCTTTTGCCATGGAGGCTTCGACGTTCGGAGCGCGGCCCTCTTCCATGACCATGACGACCTTGTAGGTGAGGAGCCGTCCGATTTCGAATTCGACCTGTAGCTGGGCGAGCTTCTGGCGTATAAGAGTATCCCCGGACAGCGGCTTGCCATTCTTTTTCGTCTCTTTCACGAACTCTATAATAGCGTCGAAGAGGGGGTAGTTACCCATAAGCCGCTCTAAACCGGCTCTCTCGTAATCGAGCTGGTTGACTACCTGGTAAAAACCGCGGTTCTTCTCTCCTATCAGGCACTTGCCGGGAATCCGCAGGCCGTCGAAGAACACCTCCGCCCAGGCTGTACTGCCGGTAATATCTATCGTCGGGGTTATGGTAACACCGGGAAGGTCCGTCGGGAATATGAACTCGCTGATGCCGCGGTGTTCGGGTGCATCGGGGTCTGTCCTTGCTACCATATAGAGATAGTTCATGAACATACCACAGCTTGTCCACATCTTCTGCCCGTCGACTATATAATCATCCCCGTCTTCGGTGGCTCTGGTGCGTAGAGACGCCAGGTCGGAGCCGGCTTCAGGCTCGCTGAGTCCCAGTCCGACATAAGCTTCACCGGCTATTATTTTCGGCAGGATTTCTCTCTTCTGTTCTTCGGTCCCGTAGCGGAGAATGCCTCCGCCAATCTGACGGTCGGCAAACCAGTGGCAGGCTGCCGGGGCTCCGTAGCGGAGCATCTCTTCGGTAAGGATGAGACGGTCGATATGGCTCCGTCCCTTCCCCCCGTATTCTTCCGGCCAGGTCAGGCCAATCCAGCCTTTCTGAGACACCTTTTTGGTAAATTCCGGCGAGTAGCCCTGTATCCAGGCATCACAGCTAGGCTGGAATGTTCCCTGCTTTAGCTCGTCTTCAAGAAAGTCTTTCAGCTCCTGCCTGAACTTTTCCTGTTCCGGGGTGAATTCAAAATCCATGTCTGTTTCTCCTTTCTTCCGGTTTGCCCTGACTGGAGTAGAAAGCCGGAAGCCAATCAAGCTTCATAACCCTGTTATACGGAGAGTGATGTGAAAATAAAAGTTATACGTGAAAAAGTGCAGCCGTATTAATGTCGTTATTTTTACGGTCTATAGATTTACTGCAATATTGCAACGATAATATGATACCAGATTTTGATATAAATATAAAGCTGTACCGGATATGGGGATATGTGTTATTTTCCCGGAAAAGTAGACATTAACACCATGTATATGACAATATTATATACACTAAAAATGGAAATGAACCGGTACTCAAACCGAGTTGAATATTGAGAATAAATACGAATGAGGTGAACTATGGTAACTGAGGCAGTATATGCGCTGGTTTTTTCCCCGCATCCGGCCGACCCGGAGTTCGGTGTAGGCGGTACCGTTGCCCGCTGGGCGAAGGAAGGAAAAGACACCGTCTACGTTATCTGCACTAACGGTGATAAAGGGACCAATAATCCCGATATATCTGCGGAAGAAATGGCTAAAATCAGGGAGAAGGAACAACTCGAGGCAGCCAAGTTAATAGGCGTGAAAGACGTTATCTTCTTGAAACACCCGGACCTTGGTCTGGAGATGGCGAATCTGGCCGAACTGAAACAAGAAATATTAAAGTGGTTCTTGACGTATCGTCCGGAAGTCGTAATGACCTGTGATCCTGGGAGTCCGCGATATTTCTCAAGCCCTGACCACCGTGTCCTCGGCAGGGCTGTTCTGGATGCTATCTGGCCAACGGTTCTGGCTCCCAATAATATCCGTGATTTGCTGGCGCAAGGCTTAAAAATGCACCAGGCGAAAGAGATGTTTCTCTGGGGGAGCCCTGAACCTAACTATTACAGCGATATAAGCGATACGTATGAATTAAAAATGAAAGCTGCATATATCCACCAGAGTCAAATTGGTCCTAAGGGCGCTAATCCCGATTTCCCTAATATGCTGGTAGAAGGTGCCAAGAATGCGGGTAAAGTAATAAACAGGGAATACGCAGAGGCGTTTTACCGGCTGGAGGTATTACAGCGCCTGTAAACAATTATAAGATAATATTAATGTCTGGGGATATATATCTTAACCGGGCCCTCAGGAGAAAGGAAAAACAATGCCAGATTCAGACGCCAGAATAACAATCTTAAATCCCGCTTGTAGCAGTACCATGGCTGAACGCGTCCCTCTTACTCCCCGTACTTTTACCAGCCTGAACGATAAGACGATTTACATGGTGGATATAGGGTGGGGAGGACCGAAGGCGGGTTACGATGTTTTTGAGGTGATGCAGGAATGGTTTGCTCGGAATATACCGTCGGCTAAAACGGTGCTCGTCCGAAAACGGGGAGGGTTTGCCGAGGATGACCAGGGACTGTGGGACAAAATAAAAGCTGAAGGAGATGCAGCCATTCTCGGTATCAGTTGCTGAGACGGCTGTGCGGCGGCCTTGAGCCGCCATGCCAGGAACCTTGAGCAGCGTGGTATCCCCACGGCACCATGTACGGCTATAAATGTCAGCGAATACGCCAGGGGATGGGACAGATTGTACGGTAGCGGTATACCCCTCAGGTATACCACGTTCCCTCTACCTATTGCCGGAGTGTCGCGTGAGCAGCACCAGACGTACGTTAACGGTAATGACCCGGTAACCGGAAAGCCGGTAATGCCGCAGATTGTCGATGCTCTCACAAAACCCCTGACCGAGGAAGAGCAATTAACCGGATTACCGGAGGGGGTGGTGGAACCGAGATTGCTTTCGCCCGATACGGAGGAGAATCTTCAGGAGTACTTAAAGGAAAAGGACTGGACAGACTATCTGCCGGTGGTCCTGCCGACTGAGGAAAGGGTAGCGGCGATGCTGAAAGGGACCAGCCACAAAACGGATGAGCTGGTCCAAACAATCGCCTGGCCGGGAGGCGGGCGACAGCTTACCGTGGAAAAGGTGGCGGTGTCTGCCGTTATGGCGGGGGCTAAACCGGAATATTTCCCGGTAATCCTGGCTGCGTCTACCATGGTGCCCTTCGGCAACTCCACGACTTCAATGGCTAATATGATAGTCGTTAACGGACCGATACGCAACGAGTTAGGTATGAATTCGGGGATAGGCGCCATGGGACCGCATAACAGAGCCAACTCGACGATAGGGAGGACTTTCACGCTGCTCTCCAAGAGCGCGGGGAACCTGCATGCCGGAAAAACGACCTTTGGCTCGCTCGGCAGTAACCTGCAGTACAATAACCTCTGTTATGCCGAGAACGAGGAAGCTTTACCCGATGGATGGGAATCGCTCAGTGCCAGGTTCGGTTTTAAGAAAGAAGATAGTGTCGTTACCGTCGGCGTGGGTTGGACCTATGTTTCCTGCGTGGGCGAGCTCGTGACCACCTATCCGCCGCAGATGCTGATACGTGACTATATGAAGTCGCTTTCCGGAATGGGCTCTGTTGCTTGCCTTTGTTGTGACCCGCTGGTAGCCGGTATTCTGTACGACCAGGGTTTCACCACAAAACAGAAGCTTGCCGAATGGCTCTCTAAAAACGTCAGTATACCCGTGGAGCAGTTCTGGGGAAACGGCATAATTACCACCGGATACACAAACATTGCTTTGCAGGGACTCGAACCTTTCGCGACATGGCTGAAACTCCCGCCGGGCTCGATGGTAGAGCCTTTCAATAACCCGAATGCTATCAACACCGTGGTGGTCGGAGGACAATCGAACACAATCTGGTTCATCACGGATTTCGGCCTCAGACAGGGCATATCGGTAGACGACTGGCGGTAACAGGCGAAAACATATAAGTTCAGGAAACGGAGGAAAATGGAGAAAAGTGAAGTGCCCCGTATAACCTGCGAGGACCTGAAGCAGTTGATGGATAAAGGCGAAGAGGTGGTGGTAATAGATACCCGGGACAGCGGCAGCTACAGCACCGACCACATCAAAGGGGCTATCAATATATACTATAATCCGGCAGGAGACCCGATAGAGAGGGAATTGCCGTTCATGGCGCTCCCGGCGGATAAACTCCTGGTCATTTACTGCGACTGCGTGGACGAGGCCGATAGCTCTATCATGGCAACCGAGCTTAAAGCTCAACGCTATGACATCAATAACATAAAAGTCCTGGAAAAAGGCTATATGCGCTGGAAAGAGCTGGATTACCCCACTGAAAAGTCTGAATACTAGTTTTCAGCTAATAATTGTTATTAACCGTCCTCTTTTAAACGCAGGTGCATATAAGTCATGTCCTCTCGCTGCAGGTATTTAGCACCTAAGTGTTCATAAAATGAAGCAGCCAGCTTGTTTGGTATAAAGACTGCCCAGACTAGTTCGCTACCGCCTGCTTTAAGGCATATATCAGCCGCCATTTCCATCAGGGCACGACCGGCACCTTTCCTGCGAGCTTTCTCGCTGACAAAGAGGTCGACAATGTATATGACTTTACCACCACGGTCTATGTCGTACCCCGGGTGATAGAACATGTAACCGACAACCTCGCCATTGGTTTCAGCCACAATCCCGGAGAAGGCAGGCTCTTCTCCGAAACCGTCCCTCAGATAGGTATTTACGTTTAGACTGGTGGGATTTGAGTCGCCGATTGTACGCAAATAATCGACAAACTCCATTTCGAGACGTACGATTGTTTCAACATCTTCAGGGGTAGCCGGGCGAATGGTTATGTTCATGAAAAATTCCAGTTTATCGTCGTTAGCCGGTATATGTGTACAGAGGCTCATTATCGGTTATGAGCCTTGTCTGCGTGAGTAAATCTTCTCTCAGGTGTTTGGGCAGGGAGAACATGGACTGGTGGGTCAGTCCGTCATATAATCTGAGGTTATCCAGCGACCGGGCTGAGAGCCTGTCATCCACATCGCTGGTTGACATAATAGGGTTAAGGTTCAGCGAAGCCAGGCAAAACCCCCACGGTCCGCCGAAGGAAGGAATATCTATCTGGTACGGGTATACTTCCGGAAAAGCGGTATTCAACGTATTGAATACGGCAGAAAAATTGAGCAGTTCGTTGAAGGCTGCGGAACCTGCCTGTACGGTGATAATCCCGTTAACGGTCAGCTTATTTCTGACTAGGCCGTAAAACTCCCGGGTATAGAGCAGGTACGCCGGGCCTTCCTCGATAGGCTCGGTCAAATCGATTATTATTATATCGAAGGCTTCCTTACATTCCGCCAGGTACTTCCTGGCGTCGGTATGGATAAGCTCGGTGCGTTCATCTTCAAAGGAATTCTGACTGTGCTCGGGCAGGTATTTCTTGCAGAGGGTAATTACCTCTTTGTCGATATCTATCATAACCACCCTTTTTACCGTGTCATGGCGTAATACCTCTCTTAAGGTAGCTCCTTCTCCGCCGCCGGCTATGAATACGGTCTCAGGGCAGGGATGGGTTATCATCGCCGGATGGACAAGCGCTTCGTGGTAGACAAACTCATCCAGTTCGCTGGACTGTATCTTATCATCGAGCACAAGGCATTTGCCGTAGCTGCCGGTACGGATAATTTCTATGGACTGGAATTTCGTCTGCCCCCGGTACAGCACCTCTTTGATGCTGTGCAGTTGAATCAAGTCCTCGCTGATTTTATCGTGGAACCATTTATCAGGGTCTGCGTCCATAATGTTTATACTGAATCACTTTGTTCGGTATCCAGGATCCCCCTCTGTATCTCAAGAATTGAGTGGTTTTTAGCCTCAAGCTTGTTTATCAGCATCTGCGCTGCTTTTCCCGGCTTGACCGTATCGCCGCAGGTAAAGATATCTACCGCCGCGTAGCCGCACTCGGGCCAGGTATGGATAAACAGGTGGGATTCGGCTATAACCACCACTCCGCTTACTCCCTGGGGTTCGAACTGGTGAAACGAGTCTCCCAGTACGGTGGCTCCGGCTTCGGTCGCCGCTGTGTTCAGTATGCTTTTCAGTGTGTTGAGATTATTCAAAGTCTCTCTGTTGCAATCCTTCAATTCCAGCAATAAATGTTTTCCTAATGCATTCAATCACCTGCCCTCCTCAGAAGATTTTAAAGTCCTGGCCTCCTAAGCTAAACCAGGACACAGGCAAAAATTATATAACAAATTGCACCTTTTATCAATATCAGGTGATT
>CAZCMK010000074.1:0-7843 GCA_964499775.1 uncultured Dehalococcoidales bacterium
GAGGAGCTTGAAACGGCTTACCTCCGGTGCGACGAGCCATGGAAACAGTCCGGCTTCTCAGGCCCTGAGGAGCGCTGGGTTGCCTGCCGGAAACCGATAGCGGACTGCATCGAGAAATCCGGCTCCTTCCTCGATATCGGCTGCGCCAACGGCTACCTGCTCGAATGTATACTGAAATGGACGGGTGAAAGAGGCATGTCAATCACTCCTTATGGACTTGACCTGTCGGAAAGGTTGGTAGCCCTGGCTAAAGAAAGGCTGCCGGAATACCGTGATAATTTCCATACCGGCAACGGCTGGGACTGGGATAACCCGGTAAAATTCGACTACGTCAGGACCGAACTTGTCTATGTCCCCGAGCACCTGAAAAAGCAGTATGTCCGGAGGATACTGGATACATATTTAAAGGATGACGGAGAACTGCTGGTCGCTGACTACAGGTCATCAAGAGAACCGGTACCCAGACCGTTTGCCGATGAAATCCTCACGGACTGGGGGTTCACTATCGACAGGCAGTTATCCGGGTATTATGATAATAAAGAAATGATAAGGGTTGTAGTCGTAACCGAATAGGCAAAGAGGACAACATCATAACTTAACGAGACAATCCCTGAGAGGAGAGTTCAAGAGAGGCGAAGCCTCTCTTGAATAACTTCTCCCCCCTCTCCTTGAGAAGAGAAGGAGAGGGGGGATACAGGGGGTGAGGTTACCAGGCAAAACGATACTATTTATTGAGACTGTAAATTTTTTGAAAGGAAAGCAAATATCATCGCAACCGGAGCATTAAAAACCGCCATAGAACTTGAAGAACAGAGTGAATGGTACGGACGTGTCTTCAGGGAAATAAATGCGCTCTCGGACAGCCTCAGCAAGAAGGACTACAAGAAATACAGGCTGGAGATACTTCTGCGGATAACGAGGAGAGTAGACAGCCTCTCCACCATCTGCGGAGAGTGCCAGACTTATAAAGAGGTTATCCTGAATCTTGTCCAGGGCATCGGTAACGTGGTACAGCTTCCCGATAAAGAAACGAGTAAAAATTACTTCAGGACAATCGAGGAAATCACCAAGCACCTTCAGAAGCAGCACAAACTGGTCACCAAAGGGCATTACGTTGGACTCTGGAGCGGTATCGGCCTGGCAATCGGCGCGGGTATCGGTGCTGCAATAGGCAATTCCGGTATCGGCACGGCAATCGGCACTATCATCGGCCTGGCCGTCGGACTGACGCTTGACGCCAGAGCAAAAAGAGAAGACAGAGTTATATAAATAATATAGTCCCGCTCTATCGGGACGAAAGAAGTATAACATGTGGGATACAGCGGCTAATTTCTTTGTCTCCGGGTTCGTCTACCCGGGTATCTTGTGGAACCAGGTACTCCTGTCAATCGGCCTCGCCGTGCTATTCGGGGCTATCTGGTTCACGCCTTACTGGACGCCTATACTGAAGAAATCATGGGCATGGGCGGTACTTGCCACGAGCGCTTTTCTGGGCTGGATTATCGTGAGTTTTATCCAGCTTCCTGTCCAGATATGGTTGGGTGTTGGTCTCACTAACATCTGGAGTCAGGAAGCCCTGTCACGGTGGCTAATGCTTGCCGGCATTCCCCAGATGCTTGTCAGCGGGGTTGTACAGGAAGCGGTGAAGCTGGCACCCGTTATTTTCATCTGGCTGCGTCGCGACAGGTCAATCTCACCGCGGGACGGACTTTTTATCGGGGCTATAGCCGGACTGGGTTTCGGTATCTTCGAAGCAGTGTATTCGCACAATCTCATTCTAGCCCAGGGCTGGATCTGGGAATACGTCCGGGCCGGCGGTTTTTTGACGCTGGCGGGGTTCTGGGAAAGGTTCTTTTCCATAGCTTTTCATATAGCAGTAAGCGCCCTCGCCGGCTGGGGGCTTGCCAAGGGAAAAGGATGGCAGTTCTATCTCATAGCGTCGCTCCTGCATACCCTTATAAATTATGGAATCATTATCATTTCGGCAGGATATTTCACCATTCTCCAGACGGAAATCTACATTGCCGTCATAGCGGTAGCGTTGACGGGCGTAATGCTCTGGGTTCGCTGGAAAAAGTCGGAAGACGGAGGAAAAATCGCCGTTGAAACCGGAGAGGATTGAGGTTGCCTGCTACTCAGGCCATACTTACGCCGAAAGACCGGTGTCTTTTATATGGCGTGAAAAGGAATATAAGATTAAGGAAATAGAAAAAACCTGGTTCGAACCGGGAAAAAGGTTCTTCCAGGTCATTTCATACGATAAAAAAACGTTCAAACTCTGCTATAATGAGACAGAACAACAGTGGTCCCTTACCGAGCCAGTGGGAGATTAGAGAATGGACAAGGAAATCCTGAAAATACTTGAAAACGACGCCCGTACTACCGCGAAGAAAATATCGGCTATGACCGACACGCCCGGCGCAGAGGTTTCAAGGCTTATCAAGCAGGCTGAGAAAGACCGGATTATCCTTAAATACAAAGCTATTATCAACTGGGATAAAGTTGAAGACGAGCAGGTATGGGCATTGATCGAGGTCAAGCTGACTCCTGAAAAAGATGTCGGCTTCGATTCCATAGCGGAGCGTATCTATCGGTTCCCGCAGGTGCGTACCGTTTACCTGGTCTCCGGGACTTACGACCTGTTCGTCCTGGTTACGGGTAAAACCAATCACGAGATTGCCGATTTCGTATCACAAAAACTCTCCCATATCGAAGGAGTACAGGCAACGGTCACCCAGTTCGTACTCAAGCGGTATAAAGAAGACGGCGAAATTATCGAGGAGAAAGAAGAAATAAAAAGACAGCCGGTAATACTCTGACCGGCTTCTTAATATCCGGGGAGAAACCATGCCGGACGGCACAGTTAGCAAACAAAGGAAATACCCTATCTCGAAGAGGGCAAACAAACTATCTCCTTCCGGGATACGGAGGTTCTTTGACCTGCTCGCTTCTACCGAGGGGGTAATTTCGCTGGGCGTTGGCGAGCCTGATTATTCTACGCCCTGGCATATCAGCGAAGCAGCTATAAAATCCCTTGAAAAAGGGTATACCATGTATACTTCTAATTTGGGAATACCAGAACTGAGAGAAGAACTGACCGTTCAACTGAAGGCTGACTACGATGTGGAGTACGACCCTGATAACGAAATCCTTATTACCGTCGGCTCCAGTGAAGCCCTGGATTTATCGATAAGAGCTATTCTCAACCCCGGCGATGAAGTCATAATGCCTGACCCGTGTTACGTCGCTTATGAATCATGTATAATCATGGCCGGCGGCACACCGGTCAAAGTACCCACCAATCAGGAAAACAATTTCGAGATTAGCGCCTCTGATATCGAAGGCCATATCACAGAAAGGACAAAAGCCATTCTCATCGGTTATCCGGCTAACCCTACCGGGGCTGTAATGGACAGAGAACAGCTAATGCAGATAGCGGAAGTAGCCCTGCGCAACCACCTGCTGGTGATATCCGATGAGATTTATGCCAAGCTGGTCTACGGGGTGGAACACACCTGTTTCTCATCGCTGCCCGGAATGAAAGCAAACTCCATCCTTCTGGGAGGTTTCTCCAAGGCTTATGCCATGACCGGGTGGCGGATCGGTTACGCAGCGGCTCCCGCTGAAATACTCGCCGCCATAACCAAAATTCACCAGTACACGATGATGTGCGCCCCTACAATGTCACAGGTAGCCGCACTAGAGGCTTTGAAATCCGGAGGAGACAGCGTTATCGAGATGGTCAACGATTATAATAAGCGTCGTAAGGTTATCGTCAAAGGCCTTTCCGACATCGGACTTTCGTGTTTCGAGCCCAAAGGAGCATTCTACGCATTCCCTTCGATAAAGTGCACCGGTATGACCTCGGAAGAATTCGCCGAGAAATTGCTTACCGAGGAGAAAGTAGCGGTAGTTCCCGGCTCGGCTTTCGGGCAGTGCGGTGAAGGATACGTACGCTGCTGCTACGCTACCTCGCTGGCTGATATCGAGGAAGCCCTCTCCAGAATGAAACGTTTCGTGAATAGATATAAGGAGGGATGATATGTTTGGATATTTTTCAATACTGAGCGCGATTCCCGGCTTCTTTTTAAGTTCTCTTATCCTGATGGCTCTCTGGAGTGTTATCGCTCCTAAAATCGGTTTAGACAGTATCAACTACGTCACGGCAATGTTGATAAACATCACACTCTGGCTGGCGGTGGCACCACTGGCGGCAGCCGGCTGGAAGCGTAAGAGGTAATACGGTAGTAGAGGGGTAATTAAGAATTAGAAAATGATTAAGCTGGTATGTGATAGATGCGGCAGGGAACTCACTGACCCGCCCGAAATAGAGTTAGCGCTCGACGGAATGGAAGCCTGGCGGGCATCGGTTAGAGCCAGGGGAGAAGAGCCGAGAGGCGTTTTCCCCTGCGAGCACTACGCCCGGTGCGGAGGCGAGATGGTGGTAGTCGATGAAAGCAAAATCTCACAAAGTATCCGCCAGATTAAAAAGCTGTTCGGGCAATAACCGAAAATTTTTGCATGGAGGCAGAAAGATTAAACAGACCTATGCTAAAGCCGGAGTAGACATCGATGCCAAGAACGAAGCGGTAAAACGCATCAGTCGGCTCGCCAAAGCCACGCTCGGCCCGGAAGTCTTGAGCGGTGTCGGGTTCTTCGGCGGGATGTATGAGTTCAAGGGATACAAAGAGCCCGTCCTCATATCCAGTATAGACCAGGTAGGCACGAAGACGAAAATCGCCATAGCCCTCGATAAACATGATACCGTTGGAATAGACATTGTCAGCCACTGCGTGAATGATATATTTACCTGCGGCGCCGAGCCAATCTTTTTCCTCGATTATATAGGTATGGGTAAGATGGTCCCTGAAAAGGTGGAGGCTATTGTTAAGGGACTATCCGACGCCTGCCGCGAGGTCGGCTGTGCTCTTATCGGCGGTGAAACCGGTGAAATGCCCGGGCTATATTCCTCCCCGGAAGAGTACGACCTTGTAGGATTCACCATTGGCGTGGTGGAAAAAAGCAGGGTTATCGACGGCAGCACAATTGTGCCCGGTGATACCCTGATAGGTCTGCCCTCCAGCGGTCTGCACACAAACGGCTATTCACTGGTACGCAAGATTTTCGGTGAAACACGGGAAGCCCTGGATACCCGTTATCCGGAGCTGGACCGGCCTCTCGGTGAAGCGCTGCTGAAACCGCACCTGTGCTACTACAATCAGTTAAAACCGCTGCTACCCGTAATAAAAGGCATGGCACACATTACCGGTGGCGGACTCATCGAGAATGTCCCCCGGACTCTGCCGGACGGCCTAGCAGCACAAATCAACTCAGAATCATGGTCTATACCCCCTATCTTCCGGCTTATCCAGCAGAAAGGAAATGTTGACCGGCAGGAAATGTACCGGGTATTCAATATGGGCATCGGAATGGTCGTTATCTGCTCTCCGGAGAATACCGACAGACTTACCGAAGCCCTGCCTGAAGCCATAATTATTGGTGAGGTAACGAGGCAGCATGGCGAGGAAAGGGTGATTATAAAGTAGTAAAAATATAGTCGGGGAGTCCAGGAGGGGCGGAGCCCCTCTTAACAAAAACCTTCCCCTTTCTCCTTGATAAGGTGCTCGTATCAAAAGTTGTCATTCCCGTGAAAACGGGAATCCAGATTGGTACAATCAGGCATAATTTCTGGATTCCGGCCTGCGCCGGAATGACAAAATACTTAAAAACGGTACTCATGATACAAAGCTCTTGATAAGAGGAAGGGCGATACAGGCCTGTCCGCCGTCCGCCTTCGGCGGACTTTAGCAAGCGTAGGGATGGAGTTATAACAAACTATGGCTAACGCAGTACTGGTTATAGACATGCTCAGGGGTTTTCTGGAAGAAGGCTATCCCCTTTATATCGGGGAGGACTGTCGGCTGATAATCCCGAATATTAAGCTCCTCCTGGAACGTGAAATTACGCAGGGTTCCAGGATATTCTTCATCTGTGACCATCACGAACCGGACGACCTTGAGTTCAGGATGTTTCCTCCGCACTGCATAGAAGGCACCGAAGAGGTCGAGATAATTCCGGAGCTTGCCGGGTATCCCGGAGATGTAATCCCGAAAAAGCGGTACAGCGGCTTCTTCAATACCTCACTGGAGGAAAAGCTGAAAGCTCTGAAACCGGATAAGCTGATTATCTGCGGGGTGCTGACGAATATCTGCGTCATGCACACCACGGCAGACGCCCGGAACCGTGACTATGAAGTTGAAGTCCCTGTCGACTGTGTCGCTTCCCCTGACGAGGAAGCCCACCGCTTTGCCCTCGAACACATGGAGAAAGTGCTCGGGTCAAAACTGACCGCCATCAGAGAGTAATAGATGAAATCACCTGAATTTGAACCAGCCGAAGACGTCCTGAGTGGAGATACGGCTGACGTTTACTTCTCCCACACTCTGAATATACTGGAAAAGGAAGGACTTAACCCCGTAGCCACCATGGAGTTCTTTCCCGCCCGTGCAGGGGTCATTTGCGGCATGGTGGAGGTAAAAGCCCTGCTGGCACGGGTATTAACGGAGGGCGATTGCGAAGTCCGGGCTCTCGATGAAGGCGATACCATGGACGCCAGAGAGGTGGTACTGCGCATAACAGCGCCCTACCGGAGCTACGGACTGTACGAGACGGCTATAGACGGAATCCTCGCCCACTGCAGCGGCTGGGCGACAGCCGCAAGAAAATGTGCCGAAGCTGCCCGGGGAATTCCCCTGTTCAGCTTCGGCGCCCGTCACGTACACCCCCGGGTTGCCGCTATCATGGACTATGCCGCTATCATCGGTGGTTGTTCAGGTTGTTCGAGTACCGCCGGCGCCAACTTGTCAGGAACCAAACCTTCCGGAACAATGCCCCACGCCCTGATACTGATTATAGGAGACACCGTCGAGGCTACTCTTGCCTTCGATAAGCATGCGCCGTCCGAAGTACTCCGCATATCTCTGGTCGATACCTTCATGGACGAGGCGGAGGAAAGCATGCGCGTAGCCGAAGCAATGGGCGAAAAACTGAACAGCGTCAGGCTGGACACCCCTGCCGAACTGGGAGGAGTAACCCCCGAACTCGTAGAAAAAGTGAGGACCAGGCTCGATTCGGCGGGTTTCAGTCACGTGAATATCTTCGTGAGTGGCGGTATCGACCCCGAACGTATTACACGTTTTATTGAAGCCGGCGCTCCGGTTAACGGGTTCGGGATAGGCAGCTACATCAGCGGTGCCAGTCCTATAGACTTCACAGCCGACCTGCACGAGGTCAACGGTAAACCGGTGGCAAAACGCGGTAGAAATCCCGGTATCACTCCCAATCCCAGACTTAAACGTGTTATGTAAACAATACTCAACAGTAAGGAGAATTTCATGCGAAAACACCTGTCCATGCTCGCCTCAGGCGCCATTATCATACTCAGCCTGGTAACCGCAATGTCAGGCTGTAATGGTAAAGTAGAGCTCAATACCGATAAAGTGCGGGAATACGCCGACCCTATAACCGAGGAAATGCTGCAGGCGGCAAATGCCGGCAACTATATATCATACTGCGCATTTTTCGACGACACGATGAAGGCTGCCATGTCCGAGTATTTGTTCAGCACGACCAATACCATGATAAAATCAACAATCGGTGATTATGTCTCCAAGGAATTCTGGAAGTTAGAAACCGAAGGCGATGCCCTCGTTGTTTTTTATAAAGCAAACTACACCCTTGAGCCCGAGGATGTGGAGATAAAGGTTGTTTTCCGTGAAATAGCGGGTGAAATGTATGTCTCCGGTATATGGTTCGATTCGCCCATGCTGAGTGAATAATAACC
>CAZCMK010000075.1:0-3293 GCA_964499775.1 uncultured Dehalococcoidales bacterium
AATTACGCCTGATACTGGTGCTTTGTGTTATTACTGCGGCGCTTTCCGCTTTTATGGTGAATACGGCAACCGTCGCTATTCTTATTCCGGTGGTTATTACATTGACCGCCAAACGAAAAATTTCATCCTCAAGGGTTTTGATACCGCTGTCTTTTGCCAGCCAGTTCGGCGGCGTCTGCACTATAATCGGCACTTCAACCAACATGCTGGTCAATGGAATCGGTATCAGCAAAGGGATGGACTCTTTTCGATTTTTTGAATTTTTACCGCTCGGACTGGTACTGGTTGTTGTCGGCACCGGCTACCTTTTGATAACCAGTCGCTGGCTGTTGCCCAAGCGTAAAGGGGAAGTTGACCAGGTAGATAAATATCTGCTGGCGGATTATCAGGCGGAGCTCCAGGTGCTGGGCAATTCCACGTTAATAGGCGGTACCTGGGAAGAGAGCAAAATTACTCCCGAGACCAAAATCGAGCTTTCCAATCTGATGCGTGAAGGGAAAGCGGTAGCCCGGCCTAAAAGGACCAAAATCAGACCGGGAGACCTACTGATAGTCAATGGTAACATTGATGAGATTATCGAGATAGAGAATAAATACGACCTTGAGATGTTTAAGAATATAAGGTCTGTATATGAAGAACAATCCCACGAAGTAAGGCTTGTTGAAGCGCTTATACCACCCAACTCAAACCTGATAGGGCAGACAATACAGGGCTCGAACTTTTTCCGCAGTTACGGGCATCCGGTCCTGGCAATACAGAGGCGCGGTAAATCGTTTAAAGAAAGGCTTGCCGATATAAAGCTGGAGAGCGGAGATACACTTCTTGTTCATGGACAAAAGGATGATATAGCGAGATTAAAGAATTCTCCGAATATTATTGTAACCAATGAACTTACCGAGCTCAGTGTTCGCAGGGAAAAGACGACGGCGGCGTTACTCGTGATAATTGCTGTTGTTGTGCTGGCGGTGACCAATGTGGTCCCGATTATGGTTGCCGCCATGATCGGGGCTGCAGGCATGGTGCTTACACGCTGCATTACCGTTGAAGAAGCCTATAATGCCATAGACTGGAAAATAATATTCCTGCTCGGTGGAATAATCCCGCTGGGACTGGCAATCGAACAGAACGGGATTGTTCCTCTGCTGGCAGATAGTGTTTTGCGTCCACTTATCGCCTACGGTCCGGTTGCTGTTCTGGCGGTGATATATATAGTCGTTGCGGTTCTTACGGAGGCGATGTCCAATAATGCGGCTGCTGCAATAATGGCACCGATTGCTTTCAGCCTGGCAGCCCTGATGGGTGTGAATCCCAGGCCGTTTCTGGTGGCAATAGCTTTCGCGGCGTCTACCAGTTTTGCCACGCCGATAGGCTACCAGACCAATACCATGGTATATTCGGCGGGAGGCTACCGTTTTACGGATTTTACCCGAATCGGGGTCCCTCTGAACCTGATATTCTGGGGTCTGGCGACATTACTGATACCGCTTATATGGAATTTTTAACCCCGGAGAAAAAAGTTATTAAAAAAATAAAAGAGCCGGATAATTCCACACATGGAGTATATGAAAATCATTAAAACAGAGAGATAGTAAAAGAAAAATCAACGTATAATTCATGAAAAACGACCGCCACTTTCTAACAGGTGCTACACCAGTCCTTGACGCTGGTATTGAAAGGTGAGAGAATAGTTTTGCTCCAAGTAACCGGAGTAGTTTTTACAGAGAGTGGAGGAAGCGGACAAGTAGGGAAACCGAAAGAAAGCGACCGAAACAGGAAGTGAGGTTTGCAAAGGCTACTTGGAGCTTTGCTTTTCCAGAGATTCTACCGATTTTTCTTACTTCGCTTCTCTTTATGACTCAGTATGCCGACAAAAGGCAGATTTCTGTATTCTTCTTCATAATCGAGTCCGTAGCCAATAATAAACTCATCTGGTATTTCAAAACCCACGTATTGTAACGGAACATCGACAATACGACGGGTGTGTTTATCGAATAAAGCGCATATTGATAAATCTGATACTCCCTTAGACTCGAGGTGCCTGATTACAAAGTTTAGCGTCAGCCCTGTATCAACGATATCCTCCACCAGTATGACCGGTTTACCGAGAACATCTATATCTATATCTTTGATAATGTTTGTTATAGAGTCTGCCTTAACACCATAGCGTGATATGGTCATAAAGTCCACGCTGACCGGAATAGTAATCTGCCGTATCAGGTCTGCCATGAAGCAGAATACGCCGCGCAGCACGCCTATCATCACCGGGTGACGGCCGGAATAATCATCGGATAGTTGTTTTGCCAGTTCGTTTACCCTGTTTTGAATCTCGGCACTGGAATAGAGTACTTTGGCAACACCCCGCCCTCTGCTTTCAGCCAGTGGACCGTAGCCGAATTTAGCCAGTAGACGGTCATAGTCCTTCTTATAGAGCAGGGCTATTTTAACCTCCGGGTACAGCTCTTGAAGGCGCCTTAACTTGCGGTTTTTTACCGTAACAAGGCTCTGCCTCATGGTTGTCAACTCGATATATAAATCAAGCCCCGGCAGATAGAAGTCCGGGGTAAACATCTCCGTAATCCTGTCTTTTTCCCATGATAGCGGGAAAGAGTGGGGTTCATATACCCACTCTATGTTGTAGAAATCCAGTATCCGGGCGAA
The DNA here is from genome assembly GCA_964499775.1 of uncultured Dehalococcoidales bacterium. Taxonomy (GTDB): domain Bacteria; phylum Chloroflexota; class Dehalococcoidia; order Dehalococcoidales; family UBA2162; genus MGML01. The sequence continues at coordinate 2,659 of CAZCMK010000075.1, forward strand.
TTCCTGCTCGCTGGGATGGGAAAAAGATACGGTACGGGCATATCTTAACGGTGAAGTATCCGTTTTCGGTTTATAAGTGCCTTCCTGTACCTGAAGAGTCATTTCATGGAGCATACTATCGTTTATGGCAATGGCGGTAAGATTAGCCATGGTGATTACGAAGCTTATATCCTGGTTCGTGAATTCGACGGGTTGTTTGGTATAGACTCTGATACTGCCGGCAGGCTGTTCATCTATGATAATCGGCACGGCAAGCATCGACCTGATGCCGGCTTTTTCCGTGAACTCGGGGTACTGGACACGCACGTCCCGGGTTGCATCGCTAACGATAACCGGCTCTCCGGTGATAACCTCTTTGAGACTTAATTCAGGGTCGAGTACGCCCTTGAGTATATAGGACTTCGGCAGCCCCCACGAGGAAACATGTATCAGTTTCTTCCGGTCGGAATCAAGAAGCAGAAGCGAGGCGGCTGCCGTCATCGGTCTGGCGACATTCCGGACGATTATATCGAGTATCTCGGATAGCTCTTTATCGGTGTTTGAGACTGTTGCGGATACGCGCCGGACTGCTTTGTAATACGTCCGCACTTTAGAAACGGCCAATCCTGACCTCCTGAAGCAATTTTTACCCGGGG
>CAZCMK010000075.1:3393-4491 GCA_964499775.1 uncultured Dehalococcoidales bacterium
GCATGACCAAAGTCACATACAAAAACCGGTATGAAATATATGATTAATGTGGAGCAATTATACGCCGGAGGAGAACATTGATTAGAGTTGTTTTGTCTTTGTTGTTGGTTGCGTTTTCGTTATTAATTCCTCTTAGCGGCTGTAATAACTCGAAGGAAACTGAAAGGGGGAGTAGTGAGGTTGTGGAAGGAAGTATACCGCAGATCGATGCCCCTATACCAGAAAATATAGAAACGGCTACCTTTGCCCTCGGCTGATTCTGGGGCCCGGACTCCCGTTTCGGGAGCATAGACGGTGTAATCCGTACCCGTGTAGGGTACGCAGGAGGGCTGAAGGATACCCCTACCTACAGTGATATTGGTGACCATAGCGAAACAGTCCAGATAGATTTCGACCCGGCGAAGATATCATACGAGGAGTTGCTTGATGTTTTCTGGCGGGCCAACACCGCAGTGAATTCGCTCTATTCAAGGCAGTACCACTCGATTATCTTTTATCATAACGAGGTACAAAAAGAGCTGGCTGTAAAGTCCTACGAAAGAGAAATACTCCGCGATGAGGGTACCGTCGCCACCGAGATCGTACCATTCTCAGCCTTTTATCCGGCTGAGGACTATCATCAGAAGTATTACCTTCAGGGTAAACCGGAGCTTATGAAGGATTTCAAAGCCATATACCCATCGTTCAAGGACTTCGTATCATCTACAGCCGCGGCGCGTATTAACGGATATGTTGGAGGCTATGGCGAACAGGAAGTCCTGGACAGAGAGATAGACAGCTACGGCTTGTCGGATTCAGGAAAAGAAAGACTGCTTGAGATAGCCGGTAAGGGGTTGATACCAGGCTGCCCAACTCCTTAGCGTTGTGACAGGGCTAACCTGCTCGTCTGAGTCTCTCTTCAAACTCTTCCAGAGTGAAGGTATATTCCTGTGTTCCGTAATCTTCCACGGCGAAAGACGCGCACACGCTGCCCATTAACGCGCAGCGCCGTATATCCAGCTTCTGTACCAGTCCTTTGATTAGTCCGGCTCTATAGGCGTCACCGGCACCTGTGGGGTCTACCGCTTTCTTCGGTTTGACGGCGGGAATTTCTATTAT
>CAZCMK010000075.1:4591-7783 GCA_964499775.1 uncultured Dehalococcoidales bacterium
TGCTGTAGCCGTTCATGTCTTCGAGATTTCCAGGTGAAACGATAGCGATACTGTCTTCAGGACTGATTCTGTCAAAATTGTAGGTGGAGCATACTTTCATGGCGCCGGGATTAAACCCGGTAATCTGGTTATCCGCCTGGTCTGTCGTTATATAAGCGCAGGCTGTCAGTTCATCTTCGATTATATTTATACCGTCCCGGGGAATATCGTTTTTTTCCAGCCATTCAAAGTACTGCTGGTAGTCCCTGCCGATTGTAGAGAGAATGACCGGTTTTTCGCTTAAAAGAGAGAGTCCGTAGGCAATATTACCGGCGGTCCCGCCGAATTTCTCTATAAGACCGCTGACGGTAAAGCTGACATTAAGGACGTGTATCTTCTCCGGCAGGATATGCTCGGAGAAATGCCCGGGAAAGTTCATAATCCTATCATATGCAAGTGAACCGGAAATAAATATGTTCATCAGTGGATATAAAACCTTCCTAATCTGGATGTAAGGTATGCGTTTGTTATACGCTCCTGCCAGATAATTCTGGCACGGGTGACCTGATATGTCAATCTGCTGAAATCGGCGTTCTTTCTGCATTTGGTTGTTTATTTTGTTCAAACGCAATACCCCGACCGTAAGGTCGAGGGATGAAGTTTTCCCTGCAACTTTTCGAAAATGCTATACCACGTATTCTGGATACAGGCTTTCGCCGGTATGGTATCTAAAAGTGCAGGGCAGAAAAAGTCTGTAACAGGTTAATACCCTGACCGTAAGGTCGTGGGAAGTTTATTTGTTACCTATCCCCTGTATTCCCTTTCCTGCCGGAACCACCGGTATTGGCTGAGAGTCTTTCCTTGCAGGAAAGGGGAGTTAGGGAGAGAGGGGGCTCCGCCCCCTCTCATATATCTCTCCCCCTCTCACGCAAGATAATATTTGCATAGCATGATAAGGTGCTGCGTGAGAGGGGGATTAAGGGGGTGAGGTCGTTGTTAAAGTCCAGATGAGAGAAGAGACAGTAAAAACAAATACGTTTGACAATCACCCTTACGGACGTTAAGATTTAGCAACCCTGAATGAGGAGGTTGAGATGGACGCCGAAGATAAGGTTTACCGCGATTTACAGAAGCACCTTGACGGAGGGCCCTCAGGCTTTCAGGCTTCGGAATCGGGGGCGGATATACTTCTGCTGAAACACCTGCTCACTCCGGAAGAAGCAAAAATCGCCATCTTGCTTTCCACGATGAAATGGGAACCCGTAAAGTACATATATAAGCGTATCAGGAAGAGCGGGATAGAGATGTCCGTCGATGAATTAAGGGAAAAACTGGATAATATGGTTCATAAGGGTACCATCGTGGTACATAGCGAAGCCTTCGGGGAAAGACGGTATAAGAATGTTGGGGTTTCCGCAGGCGGGATGATAGATTTTCAGGTAAACCGGCTGACGGAGGACTTTATCGAAGACCTCGATAAGTATCACGAGGAGAGTTTCGCCAGGCGGACTGAAAGAGGCAGCAAGCGGATGGTTTCTCAGCTTCGTACCATCCCGGTTGAAAAGAGCGTTCCCCTGCCCGAGAAAAACAAAATCAGTACCTACGATGATGTTAGAAATCTTGTTGAAAACTCTCCGGGCCCCTTCTCGGTAGCGAACTGTATATGTCGTCAGATGAAAGACCTGCGCGGTCAGAGCTGCAAGTACTCCGACATCCGTGAGACCTGTTTGCAAGTAGGGCCCGACCACGCCAGGCAGTACATCGAGATGGGTGCTGGGCGTGAAATAACAAAGGAAGAAGTCTTTGAAGTGCTTGATAGAGCCCGGGAAGCCGGATTTATACTCCAGCCGGAAAATTCATTAAGACCGGAAAATATCTGCTGTTGCTGCGGTGATTGCTGTGGGCCGCTCACCGCAGCAAAAAAGACTCCCCGACCTGCCGACCTTTATGCCTCTAATTACTATGTTACAGTCGACCCCGAGTTATGCACCGGTTGCGAGGTATGTATAGGGAGATGCCAGATGGAGGCGCGGGTAATGGTCGATGGCGTGGCTATCGTCGATATCGACCGCTGCATAGGCTGCGGTAATTGCGTGGTTACCTGTGAATCGGGCGCAACCCAGTTGATACCGAAAGAGGAACAACTTATACCGTTTAAAGATAAAGACGCTACTTTTATGAAAATAATGTCGCAGAAGCTGAGTGCCTGGGACATGCTGAAAATGCGAGTCAAGATGCTTCTGGGAATGAAAGTGTAAAAAACAAACTTGAGCAGTATGTTTAGTAGAAACTAAAAGCCGCCGGGCTATGAACTCAGGCGGCTTTTAAACTGACTCTCCAGCCAGGAATACCAGTCTTCCATCCCCTCTCCGGTCTTGCAGGATACCTGGAATATCTTTACGTCCGGATTCAGCCCTTTTACCGCCTTGATAAAAGAATCGGTATCGAAGTCCAGAAGAGGGGCAAGGTCTACCTTGTTGATCAGCACCACGTCCGCTTCCGTAAACATCAAGGGGTATTTTAGGGGCTTGTCATGCCCCTCGGGCAGACTCAGTAACATTACCTTTATCTGCTCGCCGAGGGCAAACTCAGCCGGGCAGATGAGGTTGCCGACATTCTCTATAATTAGCAGATTGATATCGTCTAATGGCATATTTTTGAGCGCCTTCTCTATCATATAGGCGTCGAGATGGCAGCCACCGGCGGTGTTTATCTGGAGTACCGGGATGGACTGCTCGCTTACCTTCTCGGCATCGATGGTCGAGGCGACGTCACCCTCGATTACGCCGATACGGGCTTTGTCCTTGAGGTTCTCGATTGTGTGGAGGATAAGGCTGGTCTTGCCGGCGCCCGGTGAAGACATTATATTGACCATCAGGATACCGCTCTTGTTCAGGAAATCTTCGTTTTCCTTCGCTTTCTCGTCGTTAGCGCCCAGGATATCTTCTTGAATCGTTAATACTTTTATTGCCATTATTCTACCTCTATGCTTTCTATATACAGGTCGCGTCCGGAGACTATTTCCGAGTTTTGCTCATGGCAGTCGGGACAGGTCCAGTCCTGCCCGTCGGGTGAATAGACGGTATTGCACTTGCGGCAGCGTAACTGAGTCGGCGGGTGTTGGATGGAAAGGACAGCTCCGGCAGCGATGGTATCTTTACTGATAAAGGTGAAATAGAAGTCCACGCACTCGTCAACGACGCCCGAAAGCTC
>CAZCMK010000076.1:0-5237 GCA_964499775.1 uncultured Dehalococcoidales bacterium
TTCTTCATCCAGTCGATGGTCTTCGGGATTCCTTCTTCCAGGGGTACTCTGGGGTCGTGGTTCAGGTCTCGTCTAATCTTCGAGTAGTCCATGTGCTTTACCCTGGTGGTAAACGGTTCCGCCTCCTTATAGGTGACCCTAGAGTCATCCTTGCCCAGGCATTTCAGGATAAGGTCGGACACGTATTTAATATCATGCTCCCATTCTTCTTTACTGCCGACGTTATATACCTCTCCCGGAATGAAGTTATCAACGATATTGGCGAAGGTGCGGCAGGTATCCTCGACATAGTCGAAGATACGTTTATGTCCCAGGTAGACGGTATAAGGCTGGTCGGTAAGGGCTTTGTAGATAAAGTTAGGCACCACGCCGCGGTAAGGGCTGTAATACTCATGCGGTCCGTAGGCGTTGACGGGGCGGACTCTCACCGTCTCCGTTCCGAACATCACCGCCGAGTTCAGCACCTGGAGCTCTCCCACCCACTTGGTCATGGCATAATCATTCATCTGCTTGATGGGCACTTTCTCCATCACGTCTTCGCTCATCACTCCGTCGTAATCCCCGTAGACCTCCGCGCTGGAGAAAAATATCATGCGGAACTTCCTGTCTTCCTGAATCCTCAGCATATTTTTTGTGCCGATTGTATTGGTAAACCAGAGGTTTTCATAGTAGTCCTCGCCATTCCAGCGACCGTACTCGGCAGCGAGGTGATAGACATAGTCGAAGCTGTGCCGGTTGAATATCCTTTCGAGCTGGCGGTGTTCTCTCACATCACACCGTATATAGTTGGGGCTTTCCGACTGACCCAGGTCACAGACCCATACCTCGTCCCCCCGTCTTTCAAGCTCGGGAACGAGATTCGAACCGATAAAGCCTCTCCCGCCGGTTACCAGTATCTTAGCCATTGGTTCCTCCGGTCAATATATTCACTATCCTTTCTCCCGCCTTACCATCCCCAAAAGGATTTTGCCAGTATCTCTCAATCTCGAACATCAGCCTGACATTCTCCAGTATATCATCAGATTCGGTACCGGCAATAACGTTGGCGCCTATCTCGAGCGTTTCAGGTCTTTCCGTATTGTCCCGCAGGGTTACGCAGCGTACACCGAGGATGCAGGCTTCTTCCTGGACACCGCCGGAATCGGTGAGGACAAGACGGGCATTGCTCTCAAGCATGAGAAAATCGAAATAGTCCACCGGCTCGATAAGCGTAAGGTCCGGCGTTTCCAGGTCGAACTCACTCATCCTTTTCCGGGAATGGGGATGGACGGGATAGATAACCGGCTGATGGTAAAAATTAGCCACCTGACCCAGCCCGTCCAGAATCGAGGAAAACCGCTCCCGGTTGTCCACGTTCTCCTGGCGATGAAGGGTTGCCAGGAAATACTGGGCAGGCCTGATATTCAGGATATTGAAAATATTGCTGGTTCTCTGAGCAATCGAAAGGTTCTGATAAACAGCATCGACAATGGTATTACCGGTGACGTGTATCTTCTCCTCGGGAATTCCTTCACCAAGCAGTATCGTCTTTGCCTTCTCGGTAGGAGCGAAAAGATAGTCGGAGCAGTGGTCGGTAAGAATCCGGTTTATTTCCTCCGGCATGTTCCTGTCATAGCTTCTCAAGCCAGCTTCGATATGTCCGACCTTTATATGGAGTTTAGCGGCGGCAAGAGCGCCGGCAAGGACCGAATTGGTATCGCCTTCAACCAGCACTACGTCAGGGTATTCGTCCATCAATATTTTCTCGACGCCGGTTAAAATTGCCGCCGTTTGCTCCGCATGAGAGGCGGAGCCGGCCTCGAGGTTATATTTGGGAGGAGCAAGACCTAACTGCTCGAAGAAGACGGCGTCCAGATTATACGAGTAATGCTGCCCGGTGTGAAGGACGAAGAAACCAATGCCCTCTGAGTCCAGCTGCCTTATCACCGGCGCCATCTTAGTGATTTCGGGGCGAGTCCCGAGGATTACGGCAATTTTCAGCGGCATTTTTACCTCTACCGGCAGCAGTGAAAACCGTTGCCATTGCTGGATTTGAATTGCCTCATTATACCGCAAGCACCGGGTTAAAAAAAGACACCAGTCAACACGTCAATACCTGCACCCTCATTAGGCAGGAAATTAACGAAAAATTTAAACATACCTATTCAATAGTGATATAATATTCTGGCAGGGAAGATAGCAAAGCGGGGAAAATAGTATGAAAAAGACCAGAATAGGAATTCTTACCGGCGGCGGTGACTGTGCCGGACTGAATTCTGCGGTGAAATGGGTGGTAAAGACGGCACTTGATAGCAGGCTGGAGAAGGAAAGAGGTATTGAATACGAGATCCTGGGTATTCGTGACGGATACCAGGGTCTGGTCCTGCCGGTACCCGAAATAATCGAGGAATGCCAGCACCTATGCTACCTGGATGAAGAACTCGTCAGAACGTGGGACAGGCATGGCGGCACCAGCCTGGGTTCGTCACGGACAAACCCTTACGACCCCAAAAACGACCGTTCCAAAACAGTACTGGAAAATATAGAAAGTCTAGAACTGAACGCCCTTATCGCTATCGGTGGAGACGATACTCTCGGGGTCGCCGGTAAACTGGCAGAAGAGGGTATAAACGTGGTGGGAATCCCGAAAACGATAGACAAGGACATCCCGGAGACCGACTACACACTTGGATTCGAGACAGCCTTAAATGTCATTACCGAGGAAGCCGATAAACTGAGAACCTATGCCGGCTCACATAAGGTAGTGTTCGTGATAGAGACGATGGGAAGGCATGCTGGTTGGCTGGCTCTCGAAGGCGGAGAATCGGCAGGAGCTTTCATCATTCTGATTCCGGAATATGATTTTTCCATGGATAGAGTAAACGAACTGGTCATAGAAGGCGTGAAGGCAGGCAACCGGTATAATATTATCATGGTAGCCGAGGGAGCAAGTCCGTCCGGGCAATCCACCTTTACCCAGGAAAAAGAGGTGGACGCTTTCGGAAACGCCTACCTTGGAGGAATAGGCAACTACGTAGCCCATGAGATAGAAAAAGGAACGGGACTGACGACAAGGAGTATGGCGCTGGGATATCTTCAGCGCGGTGGTCAACCCTGTGCTTATGACCGTAGAATGGGCAGATACTTCGGAATTGCCGCCGTAGACCTTATAGTACGGGGAGACTTCGGCAAAATGGTATGTTATAAAAACGGCAAAATCGACTCAGTTCCGATAAAAGATGTCGCCGGTAAGACCAAACTGGTAGACGTTACAACTGACTACGACTCCGAGAGGTTAAACGGACGGCGTTCTATATTGAACATTTAAAAAAGATTACTATATTAATTGCAGACAATAAACGCGATACAGGAGATGGTATATGGTTCAAGCCAACACGATTGACGAGATGATAGAAACCGCTGTTTTCAGTTCCGACCCCGGCGAGAAAGAGAGTACCCGGTGGAAAATACGCGACCTGGCTTCTTCGAAAGGTATTTATCTGGCGAGTATTCAGGGACTCTACGAGGCTGCGGCGCAGGGGGCTTACAGCAACAAGACCGTACCGGCCATCAATATCCGCGGTCTCACCTATCAGGTGGCGAGAACCATATTCAGGACAGCCTTGAAGTACAGAGTAGGTGCGCTCATCTTCGAAATAGCCCGCACCGAAATGGTCTATACGGACCAGCCGGCGGATGAATACGTGGTCAGCGTAATGGCAGCAGCTATAAAAGAGGGATACAGCGGCCCTCTATTCATACAGGGAGACCACTTCCAGCTAAATCAGAAAAAATACTCCTCGAACCCGGAAGAAGAAGTGAAAACAATCGAGGAAGCGACAAGAAAAGCCATAAACGCCGGATTCCTGAACATAGATATTGATTCCTCCACGCTGGTCGACCTGGACAGGCCAAGCCTCGACGAACAACAAAAGGACAACTATACGGTTGCTGCCGATATGACCAGGTTCATACGCAATCTGGAACCGGAGGGTGTGACCATCTCCGTGGGCGGTGAAATCGGAGAGGTAGGAAAATCTAACACAACCGTCGAAGAGCTTAGAGCATACATGAAAGGCTACAGGAAGCGGCTGGGGACGGATATCAAGGGCATTTCCAAGATAAGCGTACAAACGGGCACAGCCCACGGCGGAGTGGTATTACCCGACGGCTCTATTGCCGACGTGAAGCTGGACTTCAATACCATTAAAGAACTGGGTAAGGTGGCGCGAGAAGAATACGGCGTGGGCGGAATAGTACAGCACGGCGCTTCAACACTCCCCGACGAGATGTTCGAGCTTTTCCCCGAAGCTGAGACCCTGGAAGTGCACCTTGCCACGGGGTTCCAGAATATTATTTACGACAGCAAATATTTCCCCGGAGAACTGCTGGATAAAATGTACGCCTACATATCGGAAAAATACGCCGACGATAGAAAAGCAGGAGACACCGAAGAACAGTTCCTGTATAAGACCAGAAAGAAGGCGTGGGGCGGTTATAAAAGAGAAACATGGCATCTCCCGGAAGAAAATATGGCGGAGATAACGAATGAACTGGAAAATCAATTTTCTCTGATATTCCAGCGCCTGAATGTTACGGATACCGCAGACCTGGTAATTAAATACGTAGCTAACCGATAAACCCCCGTATCAGAGCGTCCAACGCCGGATATAACGGCGATTGCAGGCTCCCACTCCATCCCCGAGCGTAATCCCCTCCTGAAGATAAGAAGCTTATTAACCCGGCTCTACAGCTTACGTGCCCATATTCTTTAGCCAACCGGCATCAGCCCATCAGGTATTACCGGAATATGACATAAGTCATATTCAATCATTACCTCCCGACTTATAATTTTCATACGGCTATAAAAAGGAGGATATTATGAATACCAGAATACGGAATCTGAGTTTAATCATAATCGTCTTAGGCGTTGTTGCCCTGGCAATGGGAATAGTGTTCGTCCAGCAGGGGTTTGCCAAAGAGTCCTGGCTTATTCGGGCTACCGAACAGGAACAGATAGCGATGCCCGGTGAGGAAGGCGTTATCGTAAACAGCGCCAAAACGGCTGAAGCCGCTGCCGACGTGGTAAGAGAGCACCGCCGGAGTATTGCTCCTACCTACGGCGACCTGCTGGGAGGAGAGCGGTTCAACCCTTCCGACCTCAGCCAGTTGAGCTATGCTCAGGCTATGAACATCGAGAACTATCTGTACCTGGCGGTAACGGCATTCGGCGTATTCATGGTAGTTAAAGCAGCGGG
>CAZCMK010000076.1:5337-7567 GCA_964499775.1 uncultured Dehalococcoidales bacterium
ATTATAGTACATAGCGGCGATATGGACAAGCTATACAGCGCGCTTATCATAGGCAACGGCGCGCTGGCAATGGGGATGGACGTCTCTCTCTTTTTCACCTTCTGGGGACTCCAGCGACTCGAGAAAGGCGGTCTTGAAAAAGGTCCGTTATCCAAGATGAACATGCTGGGTCTGGGCAAGTGGATGGTTAAAAAGAAGATGAAGAAACAAAACGTTGCCTCGCTGGAGAGAATGATACAGGATTTCAAAGAACTCGGCGGGAAAATTCTCGCCTGTGATATGACGATGGATATTATGGGAATAAAACCTGAAGACCTGCGTCAGGACCTGATAGGGGACTACTGCGGTGTGGGGACATACCTGGATGAGGCAAGGGAATCGCAGATAACCCTCTTCATATAAAAGGAGGGAGAAATGTTAGACGGTAAACAGGTATATCTGGACAATTCGGCTGCTACCCGGCTGGACGAAAGGGTACTCGAAGCCATGACACCGTACTTCTTCGAGGATTATGCCGTGGCTACCTCGGAGTTTGCCTATACCCAGGGCATAGAAGCCAGCGAAGCCCTGAACGCCGCCAGGGAGAAGCTTGCCGGAGCACTCGGAGCGGAGCCGGAAGAATTCATCTTCACATCGGGTGATACCGAGTCCTCCAACATAGCTATAAAAGGAGCGGCACTGGGCAGCAAGAAGGGGAAACACATTATCGTATCGGCTATAGAAGACTTCCCGGTACTGAACAGCGCCAAAGCCCTTGAAAGGCAGGGCTATAAGGTCACCTACCTGGATGTGGACGGGGACGGATTTATCAATCCGGATAGCCTCAGAGACGCTATTATGGAAGATACCATACTGGTCTCCATACAGCACGCCAACCAGGAAATAGGCACCGTCCGGGACATCGAGGCTATCGGTAGAATCTGCCGCGAGAAAGGCGTATTATTCCACACCGACGCCACGCATACCTTCACCCGGATTCCCATCGACGTGAAGAAGGTGCCGGTAGACCTGATTACGGTTGCCGCGCATACCATTCACGGACCCAAGGGAATCGGCGGACTGTACGTCCGGAAGGGGACGAAGCTGGGCAAATGGATGGACGGCGGCTTTCAGGAGTTCGACCTGCGCGCCGGCCTGGAGAATATACCCGGCGCGGTGGGATTCGCCAGAGCCGTGGAGCTGGTTACCGAAGAGGAAACCAGACAGTTACAGGCGATGAGAGACCGGTTAATCGACCGGATTCTTACCGAGATACCCGATACCACGCTCAACGGCAACCACGAGAAGAGACTCCCACAGAACGCCAATATTTCATTCCACTACATAGAAGGGGAATCGATAACCCTGCATCTGGATATGAACGGCTACGCCGTAAGTACCGGCTCCGCCTGCTTCAGTCGGTCTCTGGAGGGCAGCCACGTCATCTTCGGCATAGGCGGCGACCACGAGAGGGCGCACGGCTCGATTCGATTTACCTTCGGTCGATATAACAAAATAGAAGAAATCGACCCCCTGGTAGAGACGCTTGCCGGGATAGTAAAGGAGCTGAGAAGCATCAGCCCGCTTGCCCCGGAAAATATGGAAAAGGAGGGTGAATAATGAAATCACCATACAGTGAAACGGTTCTTGAACACTTCAGACACCCCCATAACGTGGGTAAAATCGAAAATGCCGACGGAAAGGCGCAGGAGGGCAGCCCCGCCTGCGGTGACATGGTATCCGTCTATATAAACGTCGACCCGGAGACAAAGGTAATCTCGGATGTCAAATTCGAGTCATACGGCTGCGCTTCGAATATCGCTACCGGCTCCATCATCACCGAGCTGGCAAAGGGCAAGACAATCGACGAAGCCAGGAAAATCACCTGGAAAGAAGCGGCGGACGCCCTCGGCGGACTGCCGAAGATAAAAGTACACTGCTCGGTACTTGCCATCGAAGGACTGCGCTCGGCAATCGAGAACTACGAAGAGCGCCACGGACTGGTCAAGGAAAGAAAGCCGACCACCATGGACACGGTACGCAATCGCCTGAAGAAGGTTATGAACCCCATGGCGGGACTGGACCTGGTGCGCACCAACCTGGTCGAAGGAATCACGGTGAAGAACGGGACGGTCCGGGTGGCAATCTCATTACCGCCGGACCACCAGTTCGCCCCGGCGATTAAGGAAGAGATATTAGAGAAGATCGAGCCGCTGTGGGACGTGAACGAAGTGGTGGTTGATTTTACGGA
>CAZCMK010000077.1:0-7562 GCA_964499775.1 uncultured Dehalococcoidales bacterium
TCGACTCTCTCCATGTTTTTATACAGGTTATCGTATATGCAGTTGTGAAAGTAGTAATACCGGAAGTCACGGAAGTGAGTACTTGAGTGGGCTGCGGAAAACAGAAGGCTGCACGTCTCGGCGAAGGGGTCCATCGAGCCACCCACGTCCATTATTAAAAGCATTTTCACGGCGTTTTTCCGGCTGCGACGCCAGACCAGCTCGATATCGCCAAGGTTGTTGGCGGTGGCATGGATGGTCTCATCGAGGTCGAGCTCGTCTTCGGGACCCGTCCGCAGCAGTTGCCTCAGTCCTCTAAGAGCCATTTTTATCTGTCGTACGTCTAGGGTGAGGTCGTTACGGTAGTTGCGGAACCTTCTTTCCTGGGCAATCTGTACGGCGCCTCTGCCCCCGGACTCGCCCCCGATTCTGATGCCGGCGGGATGCGAACCCGAGTGTCCGAAAGGAGATGTGCCGAACCTTCCGATCCATTTGTTTCCCCCGTCGTGCTGCTCCGTCTGTTCCTGCATTCTCTTTTCGAGCTCTTTGAACAGCTCATCGAAGCCCATCTCTTCGAAGTCCGCCTGTCCTTCCTGAAGAACGCGTAGTTCGTTGAGTGGGTCGCTAAGCCACTCCAGTATCTTGTCTTCAATCTCTTTAGAGCCTTCGAGACCGGAAAAACACTCCTGGAAAGCAACGTCATAGTGGTCGAAATAGGCTTCGCTTTTAACCAGTATGGCTCTTGCCAGGTAATAGAATTCGTCCAGGTTTTGTATATAACCCTTATAGAGTGCCTCCATCAGGGTCATCCACTCGGTAATGGAGACCGGCACCCTTTTCTTTCTCAGAGTGTAGAAAAAATTGGTAAACATGGTTATATTCGCTTGAGGATACTATTGGCGGCAACGTTGGTGAGGTAGGAGTTCACGAAGTGGTCGTAGTCCGATTCCTTTTTCAGTAAAGTGCCGGCAAAGGGTATTTCCTTCGAGATGTTTTTATCGGGCACGTTACCTATAATCAGGGCGCGAATCCAGTCGATTAGTTCGCTGGTGGAGGGTTTTTTCCTGAACTCCTCTACCTCTCTGAGTGAGTAAAAGGCGCGCAGGGCTTCCTGCAGGAGGTTGTCCCTGATATCGGGGAAGTGGACATGTACTATTTCCTCCATAAGCTCTGGGGCGGGGAATTCTATGTAGTGAAATATACAGCGTCTCAGGAAAGCGTCGGGTAGCTCTTTTTCGGCATTGCTGGTAATAACCGTAATTGGCCGGTGGATGGCGGTGACGGTCTCGTTTGTTTCCGGGATATAGTAACTCATTTCGTCCAGTTCATTGAGAAGGTCGTTGGGGAACTCGATATCTGCCTTGTCTACCTCGTCGATGAGAAGTACCACCTGTTCCGGTGAGGAGAATGCCTGTCCCAGTTTCCCTTTCTTTATGTACTGACCGATATCGGAAATGTCTTTATCGCCGAAACGGCTGTCGTTAAGTCTCTGCACGGTATCGTAAACGTACAGGCCTTCCTGGGCTTTGGTGGTGGACTTGATGTTCCAGGTAATCAGCTTCTTACCGAGTCCGCTGGCGATGCTGTGTGACAGCAGCGTTTTCCCCGTTCCCGGCTCTCCCCTGATAAGAAGAGGTCTGCCCAGGGCTATGGACACATTAACCGCGTTCCTTAAAGGTTCGGAAGTTACGTAGTCGGCCGAGCCTTTGAACTGGTCGAAACCGTCATTATTCAATAGTCATTACCTCCTGAAAAGAGATTACCGGTTTGTCGCGGGCATACCGTACCGGCGTAGAGATTTAGATTGGAGATGTGAGCGTCGCTAGTTCAAATTATACAGTGAAGAGAGGGCGGGAAGCAAACGGTCTGCGTTCACCCTCTCTTCGCCCGCGTCTATTTTATCCGATGAATATCTCGACATTGGCCGGACTTGCCATCTGGTTCAGGTCGTTGGTAAAAGCCGTCCAGTTGAAGTCCGTATGGCGTTTGTACTGGTAGTTAAGGCTTACCCTGGCCTCAAGCACGGACATGGTTTCCAGTCTCAGTCCGCTGAGCCGTTCCTTGAGGAATGCCGTCAGTTTTGTTTCCAACTCGGGGAAGGAAGCCTGGTCTACCGAAATCATAAGACTGCCCCGCCCGAATAGAGTCCACCTGTTGCGAGTCAACCACTGAATCCCCAGCACGATGAAAACAAGGGCGAACAGAATACCCGTCGTCAGGTAGTTACTGGTCGCTGCCCCGATAGAGGAGGCTATGAGCAGCAGGAGAAACCCTATTTCTGCCGGGTCTTTTATCGGTGTCCGGAACCGGACGAAGGACAGCGCCCCCAGCAGGCCCAGTGAGAGCGGAATGGAGACCTGGATGCCGAGGAACAGGGCTGTGATTGCCGGTCCCCCGATAATGAAGGTACGGTGCACTCCGGCGCCGATATATCTTGACCCGTAGAATGCCTGGTACATAAGATAGGCGACTATGGAAGCTATCAATGAGAACCCGATGGCTACGACAGCTTCCGGGATTGTGATGGGCGATTGTAAACTACCGATGTAAGTTACGAATTCATTCCACAAAGTATCATACCTCCAATCTAAGGTTATAGTATTCTGCCAGGTGGCGAGAGCCTGGCAACGGTGCCATGCTCGGTTATATGCGAATCAATACAGTTACTGTACTTCGAGAACCTGCTCCAGTCCGTATCCAGCATTCTCATTCGTCTGAGAGTTGCCGGTAGTTCTATCGAAGGTCCCTTGACCTCGATAATCCCTCCGGGTAGCCGCAGCTCCCTTTCCCGGTAACCCATTTCCGGGGCTACCATCGTAGAGCGAACACTGTAATCGAGCGATACCCTCGTACCGGTCAGCATCTCGTTAAAACGGTAACGATGGTAGGATATTTTTATTATCGGTCTCAGGGGAAGCTCCGGGAAATAGCCGAAACCGGCTAATGTCTGCGTAAGCTCGGTCCTGGTGACAATTCCTTTGCCGAGACTAGATAGTTCAAGGCTTTTTGCCGGAACAATTATCCGCTTACGCTGTTTACTGCTGGCAAAGCCTTCCCGTTTTTTCAGTTCTATAAATACAGGGGCGGTTTCCCCCTCAATGTCTTCCTCGTCATACCAGCGGATACGTACCTTATCTTTTTTGAAATCGCCGGAAGCCGACCGTATATATTGCTCCAGGTCTATGGTATCGAAATAGAGACTGCTGACCGTACCCTCCGGGTATTCTCTGTCCGGACGGCATATCTGCCTCAGCAGGGTATAGGCGAAATGAATGTTCTTAGGCAGTATGTAAAATTTACGCTCGAATCTCTGGACGGGGGGAGTCGTACTGACTTCTAACTCTTCTACCGATGTGTTCGTTGCTTCTATTTCTACATACCTCCTGTGTTATTATCGTTGATTTTACGATTAAAAACCTCCGGCGCAAAGACCTCTGGTAACGCCGTTGCCGCTGCCTTTGATATCGGGGCCGCTGGGACGTTCCCCGGCAAGCTGCTGCACAACCGATTCATAACGGTCGGCGATGAATGGTTTCATAGTATAGCACAATATTTAGTTTGTGTGGCAATGTATGAATAACCTTTATTTTTTAAGTTTTATCCGCGATACGTAAATAGTCTATTTATCGGGTTTTCTTCAACCCGAGTATCAGACGGCGGAGTGTTTTCCATAGACTGTTTGCCTGTTCCGATTTCGTGTCCCCGGCGTTTATTTCACCGTAACGGACATTGACATATATATCGGTCAGTTCATTCATCGGTACACTGCCGTCGGGCAGAGTTATTCCCAGCCTTCCCGCGAACTCATACGGCGTTTCGTAACTCCGGTGGTGTATACCGTGCTCGGAGGCGTCCCAGAGAAGATGCCGGTAAATCTCACGTATATTCTTTATATTCTGTATGTCATTCTCTGTGTACCAGCCCGGAGCCGAACTTACCTGAAGCAGTTTCTTCCTTTTAGGACGCCAGCGGTCGAATAGCGAATGGAAAAACATAAACAGGTCTTCGATGAATCCCGGCCAGCTCCAGAGAGACTCGCTGATTTCTTCCACCTCGGCCGCTTCTCTTGTAAACCGTAAACGGGAGAGCGACTTGAAGAGCAGGTAGATAACGGCTATGACGATGATGGCGAAAAATACCCACTTCAATATCAAGACGATATCTACAGAGACCGGCTGGTATTCCAGCGCTTCAAGCTCTCCCGGGTCGAAAAAATCGGGCGGTTCGTAAGGCTTCGGGGGGGTCGCTCCGCGTATTAGGCTCAATAACCATTGAACTACGTATACCAGTCCCCCGGCAAGATATTCCAGCGGGATAAGCACGTAGTGAATTACCCTGGTCAGCGCCTGGAAGAAATAACCTATTGCCTGTGTTATCATCGTAATGAAGCCGGGAGAAAAAATGCTGGCTACCCCTCCGGCGAGCACCACTATGCCTCCGATTATGCCGAACAGGATAATTACCCAGCGACGGTTTGAAAGGGGTGCTGCTTTATCGCGTATCATTCTCTGCCGGATAGACTGGAGGTTCCCCAGAGCAAGAGCTATCAGCCCGAAGAAGAAGAAACCGGCTACCTGCAGTCCGACAGTCGAGGTCAGGTTTTCGATGGTACCGGTTCCCATGCTGGTTGTCCAGACGATAATCAGCAGAATCAGGGCGGTCATGCCTAAAAGGAATGAGCGGTAAATATCGGTGAAAAACAGGTTTGAATATCCCATCCTTATCCCTCTCCAGCTCAGGTATATGGCAACGACCATTGCCGGAATTACGGGTTGAAAGATGGTAAAACTGTCACGGATGAGTCGACCGAGATAAATAAACCACTGACCGCTGAAAAGGCTTATGCCGCCGCCGTATTCAACGCGTAATACTATTAAAATCGTGACCATTACTATAGCCAGTTTTATCCATCTTAATGATTTCCTCGACCCCTGCAGAAATCTTGAGACGAGAAAGGGTACGCCGATAAGGAAGATGAGCGAACCCAGGTTCAGGGGAGTATACGGATAGTTGAATGAAAACATTTCCCGGCTCCAGACGAGCCAGGGGTAAATCCAGAATACCTCCATCAGGATAACCGTGAGAGGGGAGATAACTCCGGTTGTCCAGTCGAAATTCGCCACTCTGTTTAAAAAGGCAGGCAATTCATACTCCTGTTATGGGAAGAGTCTCCATATCACGCCATGGTATGTCTTCCCGGATATGGTATACCGTCAGGCTTTCTCCAGATACGGCGGTCCTGGTTCCTCCGACAAGTATTAAGACGACCCTGCGTCCGCCCTTTCTCATATTAAAAAGAGTGGACAGAAGGGCGTCCGTTGGCATGGCGGTTATCACCACCATAGTACTTCCCCATGCCAGGTTCTGGCTTTCATTCCGGACAAGCCTGTCGATGGGCATCGTCTCGAAAGGAAGTACTTGCGCCAGAGCTTCCAGAATCTGCATTAGCTGGTCTTTATGCTGGCCGGGAGGTATCCTGATAGGTACGTCGGGAATCTGTTTTCTCTGATTTACGTAAAGTCCTGTCCGGTATCCGGCTGAAATACCGTAGCTGGATATGGATGCCGCCGCTATTATCGCCAGTTCAAAGAGGTCTGGTCTGCTTCCCCATAGAGAAGGTTTGATTGTACGGACGTCCAAGAAGATGCTCATATCGGTGGTCGTGGTCGGCTCGAAAATCTTCGTTTGCAGCTTACCGTGCCGGGCGGTAGCCTTCCAGTGGATTCTTTTGAGGCTGTCGCCAGTCTGGTAGTCTCTTATACCCAGGGTAAGAACGGGGTCCTCGAAGATATGCTGTCTGGTGCGGATTTCGCCAAAAGCCTGTTTGGACGGGATACCCAGTTTCTCCAGCGACACTATTTTCGGGTAGACCATAAGGTAGTTCATCTTGAAGGTCTCCATTTCGCGGCTGAATATGCCGAAAATGTCTCCGGAACGGATACTGGTAGGTCCGAAGTGGAATAAGCCTCTCTGTGTGCAGCGTAACGGGTAGCGCCTTGTTATCCTGTGGTACCAGCCCAGAGAGAGGAAATCGTTTAGAAACATGCGTTTTTCCCGGTGTGACGGAGAAGTCCTGCCCTTTAAGAGTTCTATCTCCAGCGGCAGTTCGTCATCGATTCGCACCCAGGGCAGGGGCAGAGGTTTCCTGTTTGTCAGCTCGATTTCCAGGTAGACCTCATCGCCGATGAAGGCGCGGTTTGGGCGTAAACGCCGCCGGTACTCGATACGCGAAAGGCAGTAGCGGTCCCATAGCCTGGCGACGCCTCCGGTGAAGAAAAAGAGCATCGAGATGAGTAAAAGCGGTGTCTGTTTGGTTAACAGGCTGATTATGAGGAGCACTGCGAAGGTGAAAAGCCAGTAGTTACCGATAATCCTGCTTATGGACTCATTGCCTACCCTGCGTGTTGAAGAAACCTCATCCTTGAGAAGTGTAATTTCATCCAGCCCGTCAGCCATGGTCTATGTTTCCTCGGTACCGGTTTCTTCTTCGACAGGTACCGGTACGGATTCTATTATTCCTTTGAGTGTTTCACCGGTCGATAGCCCTCTGAGGCGACTCTCCGCAAATGATATTATGCGATGTCCCAGAACAGGGGTGGCGAGGTATTTTACATCGTCGGGGATAACGAAGGCTCTGCCTCGTATTGCCGCCAGCGCCTGTGATGCGTGGTACAACGCCAGCATTGCCCGGGGGCTTGCCCCTAGCTGGACGGATTCCTGCTCACGGCTGGCATGTGTTAGGCGGATAATATAGTCCTCGACATCTTCGGAAATGTGAATTTCGCGGCAGGCTTCCTGCATTTCAAGCAGTTCATCAGCGGTGACAACGGACGTTAACTCTTCTAGCGGGTCGGTCTGGCGGAACCGGGCAAGTATAATATGGTCGTCTTCGGCGGTTGGGTAGCCCATCCTGATATTAAGGAGAAAACGGTCGAGCTGGGCTTCGGGGAGAGGGAAAGTGCCTTCCAGCTCGATTGGATTCTGAGTTGCCATTACCATGAAAGGCCGGGGCAGTGGTTTGGTCTCGCCTTCGGCGGTTATCTGGTACTCCTGCATCGCTTCCAGCAGGGCGGACTGGGTTCTGGGTGTCGCCCGGTTGATTTCGTCTACCAGAACTATCTGCGTCATTATAGGACCCGGTCTGAACTCGAACTCGGAGGTTTTCTGGTTAAAAATGTAGCTGCCGGTAACATCCGATGGCAGAAGGTCAGGGGTGCACTGGATACGCCGGAAGCCGCAGTCCAGAGACCGGGCGAGGGACTTCGCCATCATTGTCTTGCCAATGCCGGGTATATCTTCGATAAGGATATGCCCCTCGCAGAGTAGAGCGACAATCGCCAGTTCCACAGCTTCCCCTTTACCGACGATAACACGCTCGACGTTTTCTTTTACCTTAGTTCCGATAGCTTTGATTTTTTGTACCTTACTGTTTTCCATATTTAGTCACTCTCAACCTTTCACCAGATTATACCAGCTTAACCGCAGTATCTCTATAATTTAAACATAAATTTAGTTCTGTTTGCATTAGTTGACTCAACTGTCATTGCGAGTTCGCCATGGGCGAACGCCTCAGGCGAACGACG
>CAZCMK010000078.1:0-6645 GCA_964499775.1 uncultured Dehalococcoidales bacterium
CGCTCTACGAGCGCCTTACCGAACAGGGCTGCGCCGATAGCACCGGCGATCTGGGTATCGTATTCGCTGCTGAGCGCCGTAACTCCCAGTTCTTTTTCCAGTCGCCGTACTACGCCCGGATTCTTAGCAATGCCGCCGGTGATGGCAAAGTCCTCCTGCATTCCCACGCGGTTCAGCAAAGTGTATACCCGGTGCGCCATCGCAGAACAGTAAGCTGCGAGCAGCTTATTTTTAGGCCAGCCGGAACGGAGGAGTCCTATAGCTTCCGTCTTGGCATATACCACGCAGGTACTGCTTACCGCCTCCGGTTCCTCATCGACGGTCAGTGAAAGCGGGCCTACCTCGCCGATGGGTATCTGAAGCAGGGTGGCGAATACCTCCATGCCTCGTCCTGTCCCGGCGGCGCATTTATCGTTCATCAGAAAACTCTCTACCTTGCCGCTGGCATCACAGCGGATTGCTTTGCAGTCCTGACCTCCCATATCTAGGACGGTCCGCACGCTTGGACCGTATATGAAATGAGCGCCCTTGGCGTGACAGGCTATTTCGGTAAGTGTCCGATGAGCGAAGGGTACATTGACCCGTCCATAGCCGGTACCGATTATGTAGTGAATGTCTTCCAGCTTTATCCCGGTATCTTCTAGCGCCCAGTCCATCGCCTTTATGGCGTTCTCTTTGCTCTTGTAGCCGGTCCTCATATTGCTGTAACAGTAAATTTTGCCGTCGCACATTACCACCGCCTTGGAACTCACGGAACCTATATCGACTCCGGCAGTGATGATATCAGCGCTTTTCCAGTCTGTATCAGGGTTCGTCCACCGTGATTCTTCCCAGTGCCAGTACTCTGTCTCTCTTGTCTTCACATCCTTAGCCATCTTATCTCCTTAATAACCCCGGGTTCATGGTATAACGAGTTTAGCCGCCCCGGCGGCGCCGACCATCTCCGGGTCTTCCGGCACAACGACATCTCTGCCCAGGCGTGATTTCAAGCGGTCGATAAAACCCCTGTTGTTGGCTACTCCGCCGACAGCCGCTACGGTGTCTTCCATTCCTGAACGCCTGACCATGGAAACAATCCGGGCGGCGATACCCTCATTTACCGCCCTGGCGATATCGGGTTTCGGTGTCTCGGCATGAATCAGCGAGACAACCTCGGATTCAGCGAAAATGACGCACTGTGCGTTTATCTCAAGCTCCTTTTCCGCAGCAAGCGAAAGCTCGCCGATATCCTCCACCCCAACTTCAAGAGCAAGCGCCATGGCTTCGATAAAAGCTCCGGTACCCGAGGCGCACTTCTCGTTAAGGGCGAAGTCTTTTACGTTACCGTTTCCATCGATAAAAATACTCCTCGATTCTTCTCCACCGACATCGATTACCGTCCTTGCCTCCGGGCAAACGAGAATAATCCCGGCGGCATCGGCGGTAACGTCCTCAAAAGTCTTTTGGGCGAAGTCAACCGTGTTCGAGCCGGTGCCGGTGGCACCGATATACTCGATATCGTCACGGTTTATTCCTGCGTCCTTTAACGCCCCCGCCAGGGCTTTTTCGGCCGATGCTTTTTGTTCAAAGCCGGTCAGGACTATCGCTTTCCCGATTATCCTGCCATCTTTTACTACAACCGCTTTCGTTGCGACTGCCCCGACATCGATTCCCGCAGCTATCATTCTCTTCTCTTTCCTTTACAGTTTATGTTTTAACCTTATCCAGTCCCAGGCTTTTAAGCCAGATATCTATTCTTTTCAGTGTTCCGGCGTCGTCATTCTGGCGGTCGTCCGCCATATTGCCTTCATAGGTTAGAACCGGAATCCCTTCCTTTATCAGAGCAAGGCGACTCTCCAGGTTACCGATGGTAGTACCTTCGCAGCCCATGTTAAGATGCATGAACATTCCCTGCACGCTCCATTGCCTGGCTATCTGCACGACGCGTGCCGCCCTGCTACGGGAGTCGTAGAATTGTTCCCAGGTCAGTTTTTTCAGGTTCCAGCGTACGATAAACCTTACGGCTTCCTCGCGGCTTTTAAAGGTTATACCCTCTTCCTGCGGAGTCTTTGCCGGGACAATCGTGCCATCCGGCAGAGTATCCCATATGCCGATAAGAGCGAAAGTGTACAGTGAACCGATAGAGACGACACCGTATTCTTCCAGGTAGCGGAATATCTTGAGGACGCTCCAGGGCGGCTGGCTGTCCGTCATAATACGGAACCTCTCGGTCGATACCGCCGCAATCCCGCTATCTATCCTGTCTCTTACCTCGTCACGCAGTACTTCATAAAAGTCGGCAAATTCCTTCGACGCTTTATTGAGAGTGCCGAGTACGTATAACGCGTACATGGACTTCTCGTCCAGAGGCGCCGGCTTGGCCTGGTTCAGAGCGCATATTTCCGCCCAGAGAGAGGTGCTGCGGCACTCATTGTAGACTGCCTGGAACAGCTTCTCGTCATCGTATTTTCGGCCCGTTACCTTCTCCATCCATTCGATAGCGTCCAGATACTGTCCGGCTACGTAATCGATTTTAGAGTCACTGAGGTCATCATAAAGACCCACGGATACGTCTATCGAAAAGAAAGGTATATCCAGCCCGTGTTTTCTCTTATCGAGGTCACGCATTATCTGGTACCATTTGGAATGCACGCAGCAGATATGGTTCATATAATAGAAGTCCGGCGCCGGCCATTCGCCACCGAAGTAGTAATCATTCAGTATGAGTGAGCCCCACTCATTCCTCATGTATGATCAGAGGTCTCTGGCAAAGCCCTCGCTCTCGGCAGCCTCCTGAAGCTTCAGGGCATAGGCAGGGTCGTGCCCCACACTGGCGCCGTACGGTTCGCCGGTCAGTGGATAGACATCGTCACCCAGACCCATCGGGATGGAGTCGAGCTGCCAGGCACCACCGATCCACCTGATCCCGCCTTTCTCGTGAGCTTCGGCGTAGTTCCGGTAATATTTCTCTCTGAGTTCCTTTGCCTTTTGCCAGCAATCAAGCGGCTTGCTCTTGTATTTTCCTACTGCCATATTAATTACTCCGTAGACGGACTATATATTCAGTGTAAGTTGCTCCAGGAAAGCCTCCATGCGTACCTGTAACTGCCCTACCGGCACCGTAACGTCAAATTCAAGGAAATAACACGGGATGCCGTTTTCTTCGAGCATCCAGGTCAGCGGAGGGATATCGCATTCATGGGGGTCGCAGAACTTCTGCTGAGTGATAACTGTGCCCTCGACGTTGTACTCCCTCGCCAGTCCCAGGAGGTGCTGCTCTCGGGAGCGCTCCGGCCAGTCTTTACTCGGACAGGCAATCCTATTGATGTACCGTTCCGTGATTGCTCCGAGAGGGTCCAACTTTGCTTTTTCTTCGTCCACGTCCACCCAGAAGTACCTGCTGCCGGTACAGTGGTCTTCGATAACGAAGGTTGCACCCATGTCCTCCACCATCTCTATAAAAGGAAAATCGTCATTTTCGCTGCCGAATATCATGAGCCGGACACCTGCCATCCGGTCGGGACTCCTGTCTGGCAGGTCATGTAATAGAGCTTCGATTAACCTGGAGTGTTCCTCTTTATCACTCAACTGGCTGGCAATCACCATTTTCATAGCTTCAGCGCCTGTTACCTGCGGATTCATGTTCTTACGAAAGTCGTAAACTCTGTGCATCAGTCCACGATTTCTGTTCATTATCTCGATGCCCCGACGCAGGTCATCGTCCGTAATTTGCTTTTCGGTCCATTCTTCCAGGGCTTTTATGAAATTTTCCAGTTCCGCCTTCAGGTACGGGACCGAGCGTTTACTCTGAACGTGCATCGGGTGAGGCAGGTAGTACATAAACCCCACCGGTTTGTGAATCTGCCAACTGAAGAACGACTGTCGGATGTGCAGGCATGACTGGGCAATCGCCAGCCCGTCCAGGAAATCATATTTACCCAGCAAGCCTTCGGCTAGAGCATCACGACAGAAAGGACAGTACATTCCGCTGTGGATGTGCGGCTCGGTGACGTCCTGTATTTCATGGCTGCCCAGGATACGTATCGGCAGGACACCGGCAGCGTACAGTATCTCTTCGGGCATATAGGTGCAGAAGTATCCCAGAACCTTATTGCCTGTCCTGTCTTTCCACGCCTTTGCGTATTCTATCCTGTTGTTGTATATATCATCGAATTTTTCAAACATTCTCTTACTTTTAGTCTCTTATCCGGTATATGAATCCCTAAGTTCGTATTTCTCTATTACTGAATCGAAATACTCGTTTGCTTTTTCAGCCAGCAGGTCATGGTATTCCTGGAATAGTTTAGCCGCCTGAGGTCTCAGCCAGTTCTCAGGGAGCAGTTCTACGGGTAAATCGGGGTCGTAGAACGGCAGCTTACGATATTCGTGTATCAGGGTAAACCTCTCCACGAAGTACACGCTTGCATCGACTTCCTCGCCGGCCTCGATACACCGCAAACGCTCTTCATACCACGGCTGGTATTCCGCTAGAAATGCAGCATATCTTTCATGTATACGGTTCAGGTCCCAGCACTGCGATACTATCTTTCGTGCATCGGAAAGACCCTGCTGTCTTGCCTGAAATATCTGTATATTCTCGAGGACGCCGAGCCGTTCGGCAAGTTCCATGACATCCTGAGTCAGGTCATAGGGCGAAATCATGGTAGCCCCTGCCAGAGCACCGTATCCCATCCAGCCAAGCTCGCGTCGAAACGAGTCTCTTGTTTTCCGGTTCTGCTCCGGAATCGAATAGGTAACGATGTGCCAGAACCCGTCCCATTCATTGTTCTTCCTCACGAATATACGCTGGGCGCCGGTGGTCAGCAGACTGTGACCGTAATCTGTGAGTGAGTAGTAACTCTTTTTCCCCCGGCTTCTGGCTTTAAGCAGCCCGGCGCGGCACATACGCGATACCGCCGACCTTACGGCCTGTTCCGATAAACCGAAGTTACTGAATAACGTTATCAGACTGCCGATACCCACCTCTTCGACGCGGTTAAGCAGATAATCGCCGTAAAGTGTCAGTATAGCCGGTTGAGGACGTATTATGCGTTTCCTGGGACTTAACGATTTATATA
This sequence comes from uncultured Dehalococcoidales bacterium, assembly GCA_964499775.1. Taxonomy (GTDB): domain Bacteria; phylum Chloroflexota; class Dehalococcoidia; order Dehalococcoidales; family UBA2162; genus MGML01. Next base: position 5,058 of record CAZCMK010000078.1, read on the forward strand.
TCATTATTTTATATGCCGTATATTTTTCGCTACATAAATTTTAGATATATTCCCCCTTGTTTGTCAATACTCCTGACAAAATTGTTCTACTTTATCTTAGTTGTTAAAAAACAATGTCATTCCCGCCCGCCGTGGCGGGCGGGAATCTATCTCATCGATGCAATAGACCCCTGCTTTCGCAGGGGTGACAACAACCAAGATTGAACAACAAGGACAAAAGATTCTGGTTGTATTACTGCCCGGTCTATATAAGCAATTATACTTAACCGTTTACGCCTGCGGGTAAGTATTTAGCACAGTATATAGCAAGGGTAGTTAGGTATTTTGCAGCCTGCAAATAAGTATCACTGCGGAAGCTGTATGTATTCATAAGATGGTAAATTAATACTGGATGGAGCGATAGGATTAAGTAAGAAAACAGGAGGTAGAATAGATGGAACTAGCACTGGCAGTCATGATGGTACTAGGAATCTTTATAGCTATACCGGCAATGTTTGGTTTTGCCACGGCCGGTGTGTTCCTGCTTAAGGAACGGCGAATCAGGCAGGCAAAGCGCGCCAGGTCTCAAGTGAAAATGTTCGATACATTAGACAACCTGATAGCTGAAGATGAGGGCAGGCACTCTGCTGAAACAGTTTCTGAGGAGGAGACCAGAGAAACCGTCAAGGCTGTGCGATGACTGTTTCAGGGATTCGACAAATACTGGTGGTTGCTTTGACTCCTTTACTCACCGGCAACCACCTTTTTTTGTGCGCTCTATTGGAATGCACCCCGTTTAAACTAGAGGGGCGAATAAGCTATAGTAAGGCCACTGGAAAGGGAACATGGGGAAATGAACCTAAAGAAGTGGTCAAACGAGGAAAAGGTAACAATCGTCCTAGAGATGGTTAAAGGAGAGGAGTCGATAGCGGCGATATGTGCCAGGCATGGGGTAAGCGCCACCCAGGCATACCGCTGGCAGGAGCAGTTTCTGGCCGGAGGACGCGCCGCGATGTCGGATAAACGGTGGAGAGGCAGTCTTGATCCGATAGCAGATGAGAACCGTCGGCTGAAAGAACTTGTTGGGCAACAGGCACTGATCATCGAAGCTCAAAAAAAGTTAAACGGGGTCTTACCACGGCGATGAAAAGGAAACTGGTAGAGGAAATAACTGAGGAAGGCACGCCGTTGCCGGCAGCATTGAAAGTGTCAGAGTTATCGAGTTCCAGTTACTACTACCGTCCGGTGGTAATGAGGAAACCGAAAGCTCTCGACATAGAGCTGGTAGCTGCTATTACCGCTGTGCGCCAGGGGCATAATGAGGTATATGGCTATCGTAAGATTACACAATCCCTCAAGGCTCAAGGAATGACGGTCAATGCTAAAAAGGTGCTGAGACATCTGCGTGTCCTTGGATTGAAGCAGCCCCGGAAAGTGAAAGGAATCAGGTGGACGCAGTTGGATGTGGTTAAACCGGAGACTCCTGACAGCTATTGGGAAGCCGATTTCACCCATGTCTGGACGGGACAGGGTAATGCTTATCTGTGTGCCGTGATAGACGGATGGGACCGGGATATCGTTGGAGATGTCTTCTCCGACAGGTGCCGTG
>CAZCMK010000079.1:0-5981 GCA_964499775.1 uncultured Dehalococcoidales bacterium
TCTGTCTCTTCCCCGGACCAGTCTACATAGGTCAGGAGTTCGGCTATATCAAGAATTGCCGTGCTGATACGCGCCTCTCCCCAGTCGACAAATACCGGCGTTCCGTCCGCCTTCGACATGATATTGTCACCCGCCAGGTCGCCGTGCGTTAAAGCGGGTCGGGCGTTTTTTATTGCCCTTTCCGCATCCGGAATCAAGGCACTGTAGGTCCCGTAATGCCCGCGTACAATCTCCAGCTTCGACCGGTATTCCTCAGGCAGGCTCTTCCAGTATTCATCACCTTCGAGCACGATTCCGAACTTTTCGGAAAGCCGTTTACTGACCGTCCGGCTGATTTCGGGGCGGTCATCCGGAATACCATTTATCGGGTTGATTTCTATACCGTGCATCATGCGGAGTGCCCGGGCAAGACTCAATATCCAGGTTTCCGACCGTTTCCCTTCCCGCTCCGGATATTGCAGACACTCCATAATAAAACCGCCGACCTCCTCCAGCCACTCTCCCACCTCCGGCACATACGGTCTTAACTGCGTGTTGTTCAAATGCCGTAACAATCGGTGTTCAGTCGATAATTTACTGACGCTTGCTTTATCACGGGCTACTTTCAAGGCGCGTCTTTCGCTATCTCTTTCGACAACAAGAACGTAACCCGTCGCCCCGAACGTTACCGCCTGCACCGGCCACCAGTTATTTCTTTCCAAGAAAGCGGCGACCGACTTACGTGAAGTAATATCCTCAATGGACATTCCGTTATACCTGTCTACTCATGAGCCGGATGGCAACAACTCGCCGATGAACCGTCTCTGTCCCCGCAGGAAATCGGCGGCGGTCATAGCCCGTTTCCCCTCGAGCTGTACCTCCAGGACTCCCAATATCCCGTATCCGGTGCCGATTCCGAACGCCGCTTCTCCCCCGCTGAGAACCGTCACCCGTCCCGGCTCAGGTTTATTTTCCGCCGGAAGAGATACTGCCTTCATTATTTTCAGTTGCTTCCCCCGCCACTCCGTGTAACAGCCCGGCCAGGGACTGAACGCCCTCACCCGCCGCCAGATATCCGCCGCCGGCAGGTCCCAGTCTATCTCACCGTCTTTCTTGGAAAGCGCGGGTATATAGCTTGCCCGGTCTTCGTCCTGGGGTACTGGGGTGATTTCACCCTTCACCCAGCGGGGAAGAACGTCCAGAATTAACCGGGAGGTTATCAGTGACAGCCTGGAATTAAGCGAGCCAGTAGTATCTTCTGCTGAAATTTGTACCTGCGCCCGGGCTAAAACCGGCCCGGTATCCAGGCCTGCTGCCATCTTCATTATCGTTACGCCGGTAAAATCGTCGCCGGACAGAATCGCTCCTACCGCGGGGGCGGTGCCCCGGTATCTGGGCAGCAGCGAGGGGTGGATATTAACACACCCGTATTCAGGGATATCCAGGACCCGCTGCGGCAGAAACAGGCTGTAAGCATAGACCACGATAACATCGGGTTTATAGCCGGATAGTTGCACAACAGTGCTGTTATCTTTAAAACTATCCGGCTGCACCACCGGCAGTCCCATTCCTTCCGCTGCCAGTTTTACCGGCGAAGAGACAAGGGCGCGTCCCCTGCCGGCTGCTCTATCCGGCCGGGTATAAACCGCCACAACCTGGTATCCTTCAAAGAAAAGACGCTCCAGAGCAGACACGGCATACTCCGGAGTACCCATAAAAACGACTCTCAACCCGCACCTCCCGCCAGTAATTTTAACATCCATAATTTTTAATAACAACCAAACATTTTCACGACTGTCGTCGGGGAAATCGTCAAAAATCAACGTATGAAAGACCTCCAAAGGGCTGGCAAAGGAGTTGTTAGGGGTGGAAACCAGTTATCACCCACCATTAAAATATTTGCCTTCCACAAACTGGAATTTGATATGATTGTTACTGTTCTTACTAAATTAACTCTGCATACCGATATAATTATTGATTACTCCTTCCAGCGGGAAGTTTTATTTAGACAGGCTCTTAAGGTAAGAGAGAGGGAGAAGAACTTGACCGAATCCAGACCGACGCAACACATCTGGGAAACTGCTTTAGGTGAGTTGCAAGTCCAAGTTAACAAACCGAATTACCGAACCTGGCTAGCCAAGACCCGCGGTCTTAGCTACGAAAAAGACAATTTCACTATCGCCGTCCCCAACATGTTCGTCGCTGAATACCTGGATAAAAACCAGCGCTCGCTTATCGAAAAAGTTCTCACCGGAATCACCCACCGGGACGTTCAGGTAAGTTTTCAGGTGGATGCCGTCCAGATAGAGTCGATTTCCGGCTCGAGGAGCCGCGGCAAAAACACCACACCCCAGCAGGCGAGTCTCCCCCTGTTTAATCCCAGGTACACATTCGATACTTTTATCACCGGCAGTTGCAACCAGCTTGCCTATGCCGCCGCCCTGGGGATAGCGCAGAACCCGGGGAACAGCTACAACCCTCTATATATCTACGGCGGGTCGGGACTGGGCAAGACCCACCTGTTACAGGCTATAGGCCATATGGCGCTGGCGAATAATCTAAAAGTACTCTACGTCCGCTCCGAGGAATATACCAATCAGCTTATGAGCGCTCTCCGGTATAAAAAGACGGAAGAATTCCGCAGCAAGTATCGGAGCGTCGATATGCTACTGCTTGACGACGTTCAGTTCTTCGGCGGCAAGGCTCAAACGGAGGAAAGCTTCTTCCACACCTTCGACGAACTCCACAACGCCAACCACCAGATTGCCATCACCTGCGACCGTCCCCCGAAGTCGCTGCCCTCGCTGCAAAAGCGGCTCCGCTCCCGTTTCGAAGGAGGTCTTGTCACCTGCGTTGATGAGCCGGATTTCGACACCCGCCTGGCAATCCTTCAGGCGAAGGTCATGCAGAGAGAACTGGATATTTCCAACGACGTTCTCGAGCTGATAGCCCTCCAGATAAAGCAGAGCATAAGGGCGCTGGAGGGCTCGCTTAACCGGGTTATCGCCTACGCCAAGCTTATCAGGTCCATGCTTACACCGGAACTGGCTGCCCAGGCGCTTAAGGATTTAGCCGACGACGATGTGCCGACAGCCCCCGTAACACCCCATCTTATAATGGAATCGGTTGTGGATAGATTCCAGCTTACCCCTTCGGACCTGAGAGGGCGCAAAAGAGACGGTGCTACAGCCCTCGCCCGGCAGGTCGCCATGTATCTTATCCGGCAGGAGACTGACTGTTCTCTCTCAGTTATAGGCAAAGAGCTGGGGGGCAGAACCCCTGCAACCGTCAGCCATGCCTATCAAAAAATAGCCGAGGATATCAATAACGACCCTTATCTGAAACGCAAAGTGTTTGATATCCAGCAGGAAATCCACGCCCCAAAGAATAGTGCTACTTAATCCCGGACGTAATACTTTTTAAAGTAACCGCAATATTTTTAACAGAGCTTTCCGCCATTTGATAACTCCCAAAACCCCGGCTTTGAATTTTATGCCCTTTGTGTATATCCAGAGACAATTTAACCCTGCCCTGATTTCGTGCTACTATTATTATTAATAGTTAAGTAACATAGTCCAATAAAATAAATATTAGTTAAGAGCTTATGAGAAATGTACGACAGGGTTTCTATAATTGTTAAGGCAGGAGACGGTGGTGATGGCGTAGTCAGTTTCCGGAGGGAAAAGTACGTCCCGTTTGGAGGTCCGGACGGGGGTGACGGAGGAGGCGGGGGAGACGTCTTATTAAGAGCGGACAGCGGCGTAACCAACCTGAAGGTGTTTAAAAATAAGGGGCTGTACCGGGCGGGTAGAGGCAACAGCGGTCAGGGGAAGAAGAAGCACGGCAAGAAGGGCAAAGTACTTATACTGAACGTGCCGGTAGGTACTATAGCACTAGACATGGAAGAGACGGATGACGGTACCCTTATAGCCGATTGTGAGAAGGACGGTCAGGAGGCGGTGGTTGCCAGAGGCGGCAGAGGCGGACAGGGTAACACACACTTTGTTTCGTCTACAAACCAGGCTCCGCGAATAGCCCAGAAGGGAGAGGCGGGAGAAGTGCGTTCTTTGGTGCTGGAGATGAGGCTCATCGCCGATGTCGGTATCATCGGTTATCCCAATGCCGGTAAGTCCACCCTTCTGGCTAACGCTTCGGCGGCAAGACCCAAAATAGCTGATTACCCCTTCACCACTCTCGAACCCATCCTGGGTGTGGTGGAGACAGGGAAAGATAGCTTCGTAATCGCCGAGATTCCTGGACTGATTGAGGGTGCCCATCTCGGGAAGGGGCTGGGTCACGATTTTCTGCGGCACATAATACGTACCAGGGTGCTTATACACATCGTCGACGGCAAATCGGAATCCACGTTGGAAGACATGATACGCGTGAATACCGAGCTCGGCCTGTATGACCCGGCGCTGGCTGAGAAGCCGCAGATTGTGGTGGTGAACAAGATAGACTTGCCCCGCACTCAGGAACGCCTAGACGATATCAAAGCGGCTTTCAGGGATGCCGGGACTACCGTACGTTTTATCTCGGCAGTGACGGGAGAGGGCATTCCGACGCTCATGTCCGAGACTTTTAAAATGCTGCAGAAAGCGGGTGAACAAGCCGTAGCAGGCAGGAAGCTGCCAAGAGTGGTCTTCCGTCCTCAGCCCAGAGTCACGGGGGCCGGCGTTCGAAAGGAAGGTGATACCTTTGTCGTTACAGAACCGGAACTGGAGAGAATCATAGCCGGGACGGATATGACCGGCGCCGAAGCGCGGCGTCAGCTTCAGAGACCGCTTGCCAGGTACGGCGTAACCAGAGCGCTGGAGAAGGCGGGAATCAAGCCGGGAGATAAGGTTCGCTGCGGCGAATTCGAGTGGGAGTGGTAGTCAAATGACAGGATACGGTGAATGAATATCGGGATACTCGGCGGGACTTTTGACCCCGTCCATATAGCGCACATCATGCTGGCTGAAGAAGCGAAGACACGGCTGGATTTAGCCGAGGTGCTATTCGTGCCGACTGCACGGACTCCGCTTAAACAGGACACCGGTATATCACCCGTAGAACACCGTGTCCGGATGCTGGAGCTGGCTATCGAGGATTATGAGCATTTCAAATTATCAATCATAGAGATAGACAGAGCCGGGAAATCCTACACCGTCGATACATTATCCGGTTTGAAGGATGAGCTCGGTGCCGGGCACGAGCTGTTTTTCATTATAGGCGTGGACAGTCTGGAGACCCTCCCCGGCTGGAAAGAGCCGGAGCGGTTGATTGAGATGTGCCGGCTGGTAGTGGTAGCCAGACCGGGCTATTCTTTGCCCGACCTTGATGCCCTTGAAAAACGCGTCGCGGGTATATCGGAAAGGATAATTCTGCTCGATAAACCGCTGGTGGACATCAGCGCCACGGATATAAGGAAGCGGGTAGCTGAGGGACTTCCCATCGACCACCTGGTTCCCGGACCGGTGGAGAAGTATATAAAGGAACACGAACTGTATATATAAGGTAGTTGATTATATTTTTAACTTAACTGGAGGTGAACTATGAGAGCTATCGGCGTGGTCGGCAGTCCGAGAAGGAACGGGAACACCGAAATACTGACTAACCATGCATTAAAAGCTATAGCCGAAGAAGGACTGGAAACGGAGTTGATAACCCTTTCGGGGTTGGACATCCGGCCCTGTAACGCCTGCGGGGTCTGCCGCGAAGAAGAACGGTGTACCATCGAAGATGACCTGTTCCCGCTCTATAACAGGATAAAAGAGGCAGACGCCGTTATACTGGCATCGCCGGTGTATTATGGCTCGGCAACTGCTTTGATGAAAGCGTTCATGGAGAGGACCGGCCATATAGGTAATCCGAGGAGAGTATTTGCCGGAAAGGTGGGTGGACCTCTGGTGGTAACCCGGCGCGCCGGAGAGAATTTTACCCACGCCCAGCTTGCCTTCTGGTTTCACCTCCTGGGATTCTATGTACCGGGCTCCACTTACTGGAATGTCGCCTTCGGA
>CAZCMK010000080.1:0-5818 GCA_964499775.1 uncultured Dehalococcoidales bacterium
CTGTGACACCCTGATTAAAAGTCAGGTGCTCTACCAACTGAGCTAACGGCCCACGTACCTGCCCAGTTTAACAAATCTCTACTTCTTCCGCAACATACATGCCGGGTTTGATACTATCAGTTCAAGACAGTCTTCTTTTCTTTCCTGACACCAGACAGGTAAGAAAGCACGATTGCTCTTCATCTTTACAAACCGATTATCAATACTGTATTCTAGCTCTATATCAAGGCAAGGAGGGTCAGGTTGTATCAGGCACCACGAGGTACCTCGGATATTCTACCACAGGAGCAAGCGTACTGGCGTTTTATAGAACAGAAAGTGGCTACAACCTGCCAGCTCTACGGCTACGAACGCATCGACACTCCAGTATTTGAGGATACCGAACTATTCAGCCGCAGCGCCGGTGAGTACACGAACATCGTACAGAAAGAAATGTACACGTTCGATGACCGGGGAGGCAACAGTCTGACCCTTAAGCCGGAGGGTACACCGGCAGTATGCCGGGCTTATCTCCAGAACGGAATGTCCAACCTGCCCCAGCCGGTAAAGCTATACTATATATCACCTATCTTCCGCTATGACAGGCCGCAGGCAGGCAGGTACCGCCAGCACTACCAGTTCGGCTATGAAGCTCTCGGTAGCGACGACCCTTCGCTCGATGCGGAAGTTATCGACCTCGCCTGGCAGTTCTACGGTTCGCTGGGTATTACCGGGGCTTCGATACACTTTAACAGCATCGGGTGCCGAAAATGCCGGCCGGCTTACCTCGATTCCCTGAAAAAGCATTACTACGAGCACACCGAAAGTCTGTGTCCGGACTGTAAAGTAAGGCTGGAGAAAAACCCGATGCGTCTCCTCGACTGTAACCAGCCTTCGTGTCAGTCGATAGCAAACTCGGCTCCCAGGAGTGCCGACTACTTATGCGATGCCTGCAACGAGCACTTTTCCAGGTTAAAAGGCTACCTTAATTCGCTGGGGATAACATTCGTTGAGGACCACCGGATGGTCCGCGGCATCGATTATTACACCAGGACGGTATTCGAAATCGTCCCTCCCGAAGGAGGCAGCCAGAGCAGCCTGGGTGGCGGCGGAAGATATGATAACCTTATCGAGGAGCTGGGCGGCAAGCCAACCCCGGGAGTCGGCTTCGCTATAGGTATAGAACGGGTGATACTCAGCATCAAAGAGCAGGGGATAGCCGTACCGCCTCTGCCCGGACCGCAGGTCTTCATCGCCTGTATAGGAGACGAAGCGAGAGAGGTAGCGGTCAAACTATCGGGCACCCTGAGAAAGTCCGGCATCGGGGTTGTAACCGCCATGGATAACAGAAGTCTCAAAGCACAACTGAGGCAGGCGAATACCCTCGGCGTCCGGCACTCCGTGATTATCGGCGAGCAGGAAGTCGAATCAGGCACCGCCGTATTAAGAGACATGACTACAGCCCAACAGGAAACCGTTCCCGTAGAGCGGTTACAAAAGCTGCTCGAATAATCCCGGCGGATTAAATTATGCGCTATGCTATAATTGCCGATATTCATGCCAACCTGGCGGCTTTCAAGGCAGTCCTGGAAGACATTGAAATACAGGGCTCAGTAGATAAATTATGGTGTCTGGGAGACGTGGTAGGTTACGGGCCTGACCCGCATGAGTGTATCGAGCTTCTCCGTCAGACCAACCACGTATGCGTTGCCGGAAACCATGACTGGGCGGCAACAGGGAAAATAGACACCGGCAACTTTAATACGGCTGCCGCGGAAGCGGCTCATTGGACAGCGGAACATTTGACCCGCTCCGATGTAAGCTATCTCGCGAACTTACCGCTGGTAATCGAAGAAGAAGAATTTACGCTGGTGCACGGTAGCCCTAGAGAGCCTATCTGGGAATATGTCATATCCGTCGGTATAGCCAGGGAGAATTTTAGTCGCTTCAAATCACCGTACTGTCTGGTTGGTCATTCTCACATACCGCAGATATTCAGTCTCGATGAAGACGGGAACTGCTCAGCCAGCCGTTTCTCCCGCAATATCAAGCTCGTTCTGGGTATAAATCGCCTGATAATCAATCCCGGTGGAGTAGGGCAGCCACGCGACGGTAACCCGCAGGCAAGCTACGCTATATACGATAGTGAAGCGAAAACGGTGAGGCTGCGCCGTGTCCCGTATGATATCGCTTCTACCCAGGATAAAATGGTGAAATCCGGGTTACCGATGCGCCTGGTAGCAAGATTGAGTTATGGTATGTAACTAAGCTTGTTCAGCGCGTGAGTCTTTCACAGTCCCGGCATATTACCACAGGAGGGAAATACCTCGTTACAACCACCATTTCTTCAAATGGTTTTATCTTTTCACAATAATTACACTTGAAAGTGAGCTCTTTTGCCTTAGGTCTGGTTTTCTTATCAGCTCCGGATGTCATAATACTCCCCTCAATATACACAGGTAGGACTTCGGGCAACGGTGACTAATTATCCTCTGTCTTGCCTGCCTTTGTTTCCCCGGGACTACCGGTTTTGGTTTCCCTGGTATCATTATTTTTAGCTTCGTCAGAGCTATTTGGAGTTTCGGAATGACCGTGGTTTCCGCGGTTATCGGTAGCATAAAATCCTGAACCCTTGAATATTATCGGTACCGGAGAGAAGACTCGCCTGGCACTGCATTCGCATCGCGGGCACAGGACAGGACTATCATCACTGAAGCTTCGCCTTAATTCGAATTTATGCGAACATTCAGAACACTCGTATTCGTAGATGGGCAAACCTGTCACCTCCAGATAACTGTGAGAATAAAAGTTAGCAATCCGACATATGGACTGCTAATAATATTCTACTTCAGGTACCATTTACAGTCAAGATAGTTTTTACTATTTCAATTCTTATCGGGAAGAGAATCGAATTATAAAATCCCCCAGTCCTTGTAGCCCTGCTGAATTATCGCCAGATATTCCTGCGAGGGCCTGGCATCCTGCGGCTGGACTCCTTTTATGTAGGTTACTGCTTCAACAGGGCTGCCATCTTCATCATACACCGTAACCTTCATTCGGTTATATGAACTCTCGTATTTATCAAGCTGGCTCATACACTTTTCAGACACTTCATATACGGCGCCCAGCACCTTCTCACCTCTATGGAGTCTGATGCTGGCTTTGCCGCCGCGTAACTGCCTAGACCAGTCGACGAACACCAGCCTATAATTGGGAAGGGTAGCTCTGAACAACGGCTTGTTATCAGGACACCGTTCCTGCATTTGTTTTCTGTTCATATTCGAAGCGTAGGCAAAATAATACATATTAATAAGGAAGACAGCTAATTCGGAATATCAGTTAGCTATTATAATAAATACACTTTATACTGGCAAATTTTAACGGGACATATGCTACTGAAAAAGTATTCTTTCTATTTCCCGGAGCCTGTCAAGTCCTTTCAATTCATAGGGGAACATGGGGAGTTCGATTATTTCAAGGTCGGAATAATTATCATAAATAGTCCTCAGATATTCTTTTTGCTGACTGGATTTAGTTGACATAAATTCTGAGCCGTCATTCTTGACAACGTTATTTATAATCAACTGCTGTACTCTGAGACCGTATTCGTTCAGTTCTCTAAATATACCTTCAAGCTGTTCGACGGCGAGGGCTTCCGGTATTGTGACCATGGTAAACTTAACTCTGTTTTTGAGAAAATCTATATTTTCAGCCGATAATTTTTCCCATCTCTTCAGAATATCCAGTATCGGCTCGCGACTTGTCTGACCGAATTTCAACCTGGAGTAAATGCGTGGAGCCATCTTTAGATGTTCACTCAGAAGGGCAGGGGTTTCCAGCAGAGCAAGCGTCTGTCCCAAGGGGGCGGTATCCCAGACAACGGTCTCATATTCACCGTTCAGGTCCACTTCTCTGATATAATCGACCATAAACTCATCGCTGAGGCCGGGCAGTACCGAGGTCATGAATTCAATAAACTCCGGATAGTCAACTGAAACAAATGAAGAAAAAACCCCGTATACATCACGTCCAAATTTCCTGTCCCACATTTCTCTCACTTCTCCGGCACCAAGCTCGTTTATATATAATTCCTCTCTCACTTTCACCGGTTTTTGTTCGTCCGCTACCTCAAATATATGCGAAAGCGAAGGGGTGGCATCTGTGGATATTGCCAGCGTGCGGTTTCCCAGAGATGCGTGGTGCAGAGCCGTTGCCGCCGCGCAGGTGGTTTTACCAACTCCGCCCTTGCCGGTAAACATGGTGATATTTCCTTTGCCGGAACTGCTTTGATTTTTAGTTTCCGTCACGGAGTCCTCCTGACAGCAATATAACGGTGAAACTATCCGTACAACGCCTATACATTCTACACTATTTGAACCCGGATAGTTAAGAAGAACTTTTAGACCATGTTCGATGAGAGTACACTATAACCAAGGAAGGACAACTCGAAGGGAAACCCGGAGTCTATCCGGCAAATTTCCCTTCATCCTTTCTTTTTCAAACTACCGCAACTCGATTTTTAGGATAAACCGGAGAAATATCCAGTGAATAATAATCTGAACGAATATGGAGACCCAGGCATAAGCGAACTGGAAGGTGGAAGAAACCGGGTCTTTCCCGGACGCCGGACATTCCGCTCCTTTAAAAACCCGGTATACCGTCTTTACTACGGGGCACTGTTGGGACAGATGGCGGCGATGAATATGCAGATGCTCGCCCGCTCTCTGCTCATCTACCGCATATCCGGTTCGGCTGCTATTCTCGGAGCAACGGCCCTCGCACATGCTTTACCCATGCTCTTCTTAGCGCTTTTCGGCGGAGTAATAGCCGACCGATTACAGAAGAAAATCGTTATGCTGATGGGTCAGGCTGCTTCGGCTATAGTCTCGCTGGCTGTTGCTCTCAGCCTGTCTTTTGGTTACCTGAGCGCCGACCGTGAAGGCTCATGGTGGATTCTAATAGTCGCCTCCGTCTGCCAGGGGACAATCATGGGCTTGATGATGCCTTCAAGGCAGGCAATAGTCCGGGAGATAGTCAGCCAGGACGACCTGATGAATGCCATCTCTCTCTCCACGATGGGAATGAACTCCCTGCGGTTCTTTGCCCCGGCTCTCACAGGCTTCCTCATCGACGCTTTCGATTTTCAAGCTGTTTACTATACGATGGCAGGTCTTTACCTTATATCCGTTGTTTTCCTGCTGCTTATGCCTTATACAAGCAAGATTACACCGAGACACAGCAACGCTCTAACCGACATCAAGGAGGGATTCAAATATATCCGTCATGAGACAACGATTCTACTCGTCCTGATTTTTACTCTTATAATCGTGCTGTTCTCAATGCCATACCAGATGCTGCTGCCGGTATTCGCGGATGACATTCTGAAAGTGGGTGCCACCTGGATGGGTGTATTGATGAGTGTATCCGGCGCCGGTGCAATTTTTGGCGCTATGGTACTTGCTTCACTGCCGAATAAAAAGCGCGGTATCATGCTTTTATACAGTGCTTTAGTCCTGGGACTAGCCCTCATATTTTTTGCCTTCTCAGAATCGATGACACTTTCACTAATCCTCATTGTCTTTGTCGGGCTCGGTACGGCAGGCAGGATGGCTCTCGGCAACACTCTGCTCCAGTATTATACGGAAGACGAATACCGGGGCAGAGTAATGAGTATTTATATGATGGAGTTCGGGCTAACCAGTTTCAGTGCATTTGCAGCGGGGATAATGACCGAGGCCATTGGAGTGCAATGGTCGGTGGGTGGCTTCGCCGTAACTCTTGTTTGCTTTTCTATTCTTGCTCTTTTCTTCGTTCCCAAACTCCGTAAACTGGACTGACC
>CAZCMK010000081.1:0-5785 GCA_964499775.1 uncultured Dehalococcoidales bacterium
TGGCTTAGCTTCTCTCAAACTACAAATATTTATAGGGCTTTGCCCCTGTTTTAATTGCTTTTTTATACGAGTCTATTCCTTCTCAAGTTCGGCAAGCGCTGACTCATCGATGGTGAAGCTGTGCTTCTCGGTGGGGAAGGTACCCGCTTTGACCTCGCTGTCATACTCGGAAATGGCTTTGCGCATTACGTCAGCGAGCTGTGCGTACTGCTTGGCGTGCCTGGGGACAAAGTCGGTAAAAGAACCGAGCATATCGTTGATAATCTGCACCTGACCGTCACAGTAAGGACCGGCGCCGATTCCGATGGTGGGTACGCTTATTTTCCTGGTAACTATTTCAGCCAACTTATATGGTATCGCCTCAATAACGATGCTGAAAACGCCGGCTTGCTCCAGTGCCCTGGCATCCTCGATAAGTTTTCTGGCTGTCTCGAGAGACCTTGCCTGTGCCCTGTGACCGCCCAGCTGGTGGGTCGATTGCGGAGTAAGACCGATATGTCCCATGACCGGGATGCCGCATTCCACAACCCGTTTTACCTTTTCCGCCACGGTTACGCCGCCTTCAAGTTTGATTGCCTGAGCGCCTGCCTCCTGGATGAAACGTCCGGCATTCCTGAGGCAGTCCTCCACGCTTACATGATAGGTCATAAAGGGCATATCGCCGACCACCAGGGCGTTCGGGGCGCCTCTCACCACGGCTCTAGTGTGGTGAAGCATCACCTCCATCGTTACCGGTAGCGTAGTTTCGTAACCCAAGACTACCATACCCAGGCTGTCTCCAACCAGAATAATGGGTATGCCTGCTTCATCGACTATCTTTGCCGTTGAGTAGTCGTAGGCGGTGAGCATGGTAATTTTCTCACCTTTCTGTTTCATCTCTTTTATCTGATTTATCGTTACAGGCATGGCACCTCTCCTAACCAGTTACGGACTCGATAGCTCCTTTTACTCTGGTTACGGCGTTACTGGCATCGACATAGACGAGTTTCGGTTCGAAGTTAAGGACTTCCTCGTCCTCGACGTGATTGTACGATAGGATGAGGACGATATCTCCTTTCAGGGCAAGCCTGGCGGCAGCCCCGTTTATACAGATTTCACCTTTCTCGCCCTTGATGGTGTAGGTGTCGAACCGGGCGCCGTTATTTATGTTCAGCACCTGCACCTGTTCATACGGCAGGATATCGGCAGCCTCCATCAGTCTGCTGTCGATAGTAATACTGCCTTCGTAGTCGATATTGGTTTCCGTAACAGTGGCGCGGTGGATTTTACTTTTAAGCATTACTCTCATCAGGTCTTCTCCCTCTATATGCTTATTAAAAGGTTAGGCTGCTTGAATATAGTCAGCAGCTCCTCTGCCTGTTGTTCGTTTATTTTACCTTTCGCCAGGGCGACCGGGACGGTCTGGCGACCGAGCTCGAGATAGGTGGGAAGAACGTTTGGGGCTGCTTTCTCCAGCGCTTCTATGTGTTTCCTGATGGTGCCGGCGTCACCCCGGGCGATAGGACCGGTCAGGCACTGGGGGATACCGACAGTCTCTATATTGTGTATCGTGCCTTTCAGGAGTGGCAGCAGTGCCTGGCTTGCCTGCTCTACCGGGACATCGAATGTCTGCCACAGGTCGGTGGCGAGTTTGACCAGGGTTACCAGGTAGTTGCAGGCTATTACGGCGGCTGCGTGGTAGACCACTTTGTCGCTTGCCTCAAGCTCTATGTACTGGCCATCAAGAGTCTCAGCCATCTCCTTGAGGTAGGTTAACAGCGGTTCTTCAGCTTCTATGGCAAAGGTAGAACCGGGTATGTTCTCGATTGCCTGCTGTACACTGGCAAAAGTCTGAAGGGGATGAAAAGCGCCCACCTGAGCGCCGGATGCCCTTGCCGGTTCGAGTACTTCCGTTGAATCGGCTCCGCTGCAGTGCGCTACGCTCTGCCCGGAATGCCACTGTATTTCGGAAGCTACCTCGCCGATTGCGTCATCAGGCGTGGTGATAAAGACGAGTTCGGCAGCTTCGGCAAGAGCCTGGCTGCTTTCCACTACGCGACAGCCGCTTATACCCGATGCCAGTTTTTCCGAGGAGGTACGACTGCGGCTGTAGACGGCTACCACCTGGTAGCCTCTGGCATCGAGACCCATGGCCAGGGCAGTGCCAACAGTTCCGGCTCCTATAAAACCTATTTTCATACTTTCAGCTTCCCGCAATCCTTTCTAATAAATACAAAATAGCCTTCTCCGATATAACCAGAGAAGGCTATTAAGACCTGTGGGCTATTCCTGCCGTCTCGGTCATATCCGATCCAAGCGACTCAGTTTTTTAATGTCCTTTACTTCCGGGAAATCACCGCCGTTCCGGTCAATGTTCCCAACTAAGATATACCATTATTGGGTGGATTTGTCAATAAGATTCAATGGCTTTTTCAAGCTCGTTTTCCAGATAACCGGGTTTGGTACCGGAGTCTATTATCGACCACGGCAGTTTTTGCGTGGCGTCCGGTCTCCCGTGAAGATAATAATCAGTATCAAGACGGCATTTTTCCATTGCTTTATGCCAGCCCGAAAGCGTTATATCGTCTATCTCAGCCAGCACTTCCGCCAGTCTGGCATCTCCCCGGGCAAGGACTCCCTGGACATGGCTCCAGGCGGGGCTTTCCGCTTTTATCTTTATCCCTTCCGGCGAGAGCCGTTTTTTCAGCATGGATATCCGCCGGTTCAATATAGTCAGTTTCTCCATCGGCAGCCACTGAAAAGGCGTGCCTGCCTTGGGAACGAACGGTGCGATGCTGAGAGTAATGCGGCAGCCGGTCTGCTCTTTATCAAGGATAGCCTTGCATCTGAGGGTGAGGTCTACCATTTCCTCTATATCCTCGTCCGTCTCCGTGGGCAGACCAATCATGAAATAGAGCTTTAGCTGCTTGATGCCGTGCCTGGCTACTTTATACATCGCCTCTGTAATATCTTTCTCTGAAATGCCTTTCCTGATTACCTGCCGCAGGCGCTGTGAGCCGGCTTCCGGGGCGAGGGCGATGGTCCTGGCTTTGCCTTTTGTTATCTCACTCAAAGCCTTTTCCGGCAGGGGTTTTATCCGCAGCGAGCTTACCGATATTTCAGCCCCCATCTGACGGAGTTCGGATAATAGCTCCTCGAACTGCGGGTGGTCGGAAATGGCGGGCCCAACCAGGCCGATTCTTTTTCTGTGTTTGAGACCTTCCTCAGCCTGCTTAAGCAGGCTGTTTACGGAGCGGAAGCGTGCCGGACTGAAAGCGCTGCTGACCATGCAGAAACGGCAGCCGTGACCGCAACCGCGCTGCGCTTCAATCAGGTAGAGGTTGCCGAGCTCGGTATCCGGGGTGAGTATGGTGGAATGTGCCGGAAAATCATCGATATTCTTTACCCACTGCCGTGCTACGGGAGTACTACTGTTTATCTGTGGTACGTATACACCTGGCAGTGCTCCCAGTGTTTTCAGCAGCTCATCCCGTCTGCCTCCGCTGCCTTCCTGAAGCACCGGCAGCATACCGGGCAGTATCGCCCCCGCCTCGCCTATGCACAGGCAGTCGAAGAACGGCGCGAGGGGCATGGGGTTTGCCGTGATGCAGGGACCTCCGGCGATAATCAGCGGATGACTCTCATCACGGTCGGCGGCGTAAAGTGGTATGCCGCTTGCCCTGAGAACCCGAACGATATTGAAGTAGTCGAGTTCGTAAGTTACCGAAAAAGCGAGGACGGCGAAGTCCGGGAGGGGTCTCCGGGACTCCAGGCTGAGTGGAGTTACCGTGCTGCCCCTCTGGTCCTGTTCGTGGAAAACCCTTTCGCAGACTGTATTCCGGTAGCCGTTCAGCAGGCTGTAAATAACGTGGATTCCCAGGTTTGACATGCCGATGTAGTAGGAATTCGGGTAGATAAGGGCGATGGGTAACCTGCCTCCCCAGTCCTTGGTGACGGTGCCGGTCTCCCAGGAAAACCGGTATCTGGCGTCTCTGATATTTTTATGACTCATTGGTTTGTTTCGTGAAATCCTCACTCATTTTCCCCCTTTGAAAAGGGGGGCTAAGGGGGATTTTAAATCCCTCTCTATCCCTGCCCGCCATCCGCCTTAGGCGGATTTTGGCAGGCGGGCCCCTTTATAAAAGGGAGAAGAAAAATAATCTAATAAAGGGGCTCCGCCTCTTTTATACATGGCTCATTCTATCTTTCTTGCTTTATTCTGTCGTGCATGATTCATTACTCATTCTGTCATTCCCGCGAAAGCGGGAATCTATTTAGTCAAAGCAGTTTACATAATCTGGATTCCCGATCAGGTCGGGAATGACAATTGTAAGTTAATATCAAAGAATAATCAATAAAGGGGCTCCGCCCCTTTTAAATCCTTTTGAGAAGTTATAAAAAGTCTATTATCAGTAATATCCTTTTCAATCTGGTTGTAATTCTCCTCTTAATTCTCCTCTGAGGGCTTGCCGAATAGCATCGATTAGACTCGCAGTATCATTCAGATTTAGATGTATCTGCCTATACATTCCGTCTTCCCGTCTATCAATAACGTATCTTGGAGAGTCGTACCTCTTGATGGTTTGTCTAATTAGGATTTGGTCTGAATCCACAGGATATATTCGCACGCCATATTTATCATCCATAACATTTCATGTCCTTTCTAATCATTATTACTCTTAATCTCTTACCCCCTGTAAAACCGGACTCTTCTCCGGGGGTCTTTGCCGGAGCTGCGGGAGTGGAGCGCATTTCTCTCGGCGATGAGGTGCTGGAGCCGGCGGATGTAGGCGCCCTGCGGACTGAGCTCTATCTCTTCCTGTCCGTCCATTATCATATTGACCGCTTCGTGAGCTTCGTGTAGAGCTGCGGTAATTGAGTCCGCTCTGTTATTCATATCCGGGCTCCTGCTTGCAGGTGAGATGGTATGCAGGAACTGCCTTATCTGCGAAGGCGTGTTGCTCCTGAGGACGTATATAGGAAGATTGGCTATTTCAGCATCCTTTACTTTCTGAGGTTTGCGACGGTAGTAGCGTTTCGAGGTAACGAACAGGTCGGCGTTATTGATGTTTTCCACTATCTCGACCGTAGCCAGCATTTCCTTGGCAAGCTGCTCGAACCTTCCCCGGTTTACTCCGAACAGGTACAGCTTATGCAGTTTGCCTTCTTCAGCCTGTTTCTTCCCCCGGGCGGTCTTCTTTGCTGGTGCAGCCGGTGCCACTTTTTCTACTACCACCTCTCCTTCTTCGTTCAACCAGCGGACCTCGGTGGCTGTGAATTGCCCGCGCAGGGTGGCGTCGACCGCCTCGGTGACATCGGGGTGGATGGCTACCCGGTCTCTATCCTGGATTTCAACGACGATATCGAATGTCGGAGGGGAGGTACGCTCGAGTATCGACTTCTGGGTGCCGCGCCGTTTTGCCTCTTCATCCCCCAGTGTCACGCTCTGGATGCCGCCGATAAGGTCGGCGAGGGTGGGGTTCATAATCAGGTTTTCCAGCGTGTTGCCGTGGGCGGTGCCGACAAGCTGTACCCCGCGCTCGGCGATGGTTCGGGCTGCCAGGGCTTCGAGTTCCGTGCCCATTTCGTCGATAACGATTACCTCCGGCATGTGGTTCTCCACGGCTTCAATCATCACGGCGTGCTGCCTGGTAGGGGTGGTTACCTGCATCCGCCGGGCGTGTCCTATCGCCGGGTGGGGGATATCGCCGTCGCCGGCTATCTCGTTGGAGGTATCGACAATTATTACTCTTTTCTTAAAGTCGTCAGCGAGTACCCGGGCTACCTCGCGGAGCATGGTGGTCTT
>CAZCMK010000082.1:0-5211 GCA_964499775.1 uncultured Dehalococcoidales bacterium
GTAATTATTGCGTGCTTTTATGTATTTGAAATCGCCTTTTAGTTTAGTGCAGATTATTTTATCCGGTTAAAGCCGTTTTTGCATCTTGATATGTCCTATACCCGCTTCCCGGAATGGTGAACCCGATTCCTTAAAACCGCAGGACTTATAGAAGCCGATAACCGGGTATTGGGCATGGAGAAACACCTGATTTATCTGCCTGTTTCTTAAAATTTCGTCCAGAAAGTTGATTACTCCGGTCCCAATTCCTTTGCGGCGGAAAGGTTTTAAGATAGCCATCCTCTCTATTTTTGCCTGACCGGCAGCTAAAAATAATACCCTGGCGGTACCGATAACTGTGTCCCCGTCTCTGGCTATCATATGCAGTGCTTTCCCGTCATTGCCATCGAGTTCTATATCTTCTGAGATACCCTGTTCTTCAACGAACACCTGCCTCCTCACCTCGAAGGCGGATTTCAGTTCGCTGTCGTTTGTCACTAATTTATAGCTGATTTCGCCCATATCGGTATGAATATGATATTTTGTAAACTCGTTCTTAAAGCCATGCTTACATTAGCTCTGGTGTAACGTCAGGGAGATTGTTACACGGATAACGGAGCGTCATTTATTTCCTAGATTCTACGTTTCGCGTGGAGTCATAACGATGATAGCTATGACTGCCAGACCTAGTATGCAAAACATCCCGTAAGTTAAATGACCTTCAATCCAGTTGAGGGTAGCCATCGGATAATTTATCCATGTGAGTATCAGTCCGATGCTACCGGCAACAAATAACAGTATTCCTACAATCGTGCTCAGTATTATCATAACCGGCCTCCCTGAAGTTATAATTCATCAAGCATATTAAGGTAAATATTTTACTATATTTCTTAACAATAAAGTAGACTATCAGGTCGCGGTAAAGATTATATATTCTATGATTTGCACGAATGCAAATTCTATTCTAAAGGTACTATCTATCAAATAACTCCGGCTACCAATCCCCTATAAGGAAATATCTTTACCTCCTTTCAGTTTCTCAATATAACTTTCCGGAGGTTTGCTGCCCGTGTTCATCTTTCGTCCCTCAGCCTGTTGCAGTACAATGTCAACCTTGACGATAATAATACCACGGGTTGATAATAAGCAAAATAAAAAGGAGATTGGAAAATGGGTCTATCAAGCTTTTCATTGGAGGGCAGGGTAGCTGTTGTGACAGGTGCCGGCGGTGTATCGGGGATGGGCAGAGCTACTGCTCTGGCTTTTGCCGATGCCGGGGCTGACGTTGCTGTTTCCGACTTAATCGTCAAAGCGGAAAACTGGGACCTGGAAGGTACCGCCGGGGAAATACGGAAGCTGGGACGGCGTTCTATAGCCGTCCAGGCTGACCTCACCAGGGAGAGTGAGGTGGATAATCTGGTCAAAAAGGTGGTGCGGGAGTTCGGCACGATTGACATTCTGGCAAATGTTGCCGGCGTCCCCGCCAACGCACCGCTTATGGAGATGACTCGCGACCTGTGGGACAAAGGGCTTGACGTTAACCTCAGGAGTGTCTTACTCTGCTGCCAGGCGGTGGGTAAAATAATGATGGAGCATAAGAAAGGCAGCATAATTAACTGGTCCTCATCGGCGGGACTCCGGATGGGCGTTCTGTCCGTATACGGCATAGCGAAGATAGGAATCAGGCACCTGACTGCATGGGTAGCCAGCGAGCTGGGCCCTTATAATATTCGCTGTAATGCCATTGCCCCCGGTTTAATCGAGACGGATTTCGGCTTCGTCGGCGTCGATGGCATCAGGGAAGACGATACCCCTCGCCGTGGGATTGACTACGGGGAACGTGTAAAAACCATACCCCTGGGGAGAATCGGCGATGCCGGTGATGCCGCCGATGTTGCTCTGTTCCTGGCTTCGGATGCATCCCGCTATGTTACGGGACATACCATTCCCGTTGGTGGGGGTATTATAATGATTTAGGTTTTACGGTAATGAGGTACTGGCAGTAAACGGAGATTCTCTCTTAATATACCACATTTGACATACCCGTAATCAGCAGCATAATCTAAGGTTGAGGTTAAGATAGTATTAAAAGCGACTGGGAGTTCGACCACGTGGGACTTGTAGTCAGGGACCTGGATGAGGTCCTTGCTTACTATCCATCCATAGGTATAGGCGTAAATATAGGCCCATTGAGCCCGAATGCGGTTTGGCCTGTTCCCGGTTCACCCGAAGAAGAGCCTTTGCCTACAACGATGACGGTTTACGGTAAGCCCTTCATTCGTCACGCGGGACCGGCTGACCCGGAGGCAGTTAATGTCAGTAAGATAATTGCCAATCTCCAGGTAGGCTCGCTGGTGATTGAGTGTATTCAGGGTCGTCTTGATGGTAATGGTATGAACGACGACTTCTTCAGGGATTACGGCGACGGCATCAGCCACATCTGTTACAATGTGCCCGACCCCGAGAAGGAGACGTCCGAACTGGTCGAGAAAGGCACCGGGATAGTTATGAGCCTGGAACAGGAAGATAAGATTGTTGAGAACTACCTGGGCACCGGCAGGTACGGCAATATCTGGCTCTCGTTTCGGCCGCCGGCAGGTAAGTGGCACAAAGCGTGGCAGGCGCATAACAGGGCGCATCCTCTCGTAAGCAACTGGATATTCCGCGGCATGGGCGTGGCGACCAGAGACCTGGATAAGGCTGTGGAGTATTATCAGCACCTGGGCATAGCTGCACTGCAGCCCGAGGCCATGCTTGATAGCAGCTCATCTCCTGACTTCAAAGTACATGGGCTTACCGGTTCCGTAGCCAGAGCCAGAACCAGGGCAGCCTCGGTAGGTTCGGTGATATACGAGTTCGCCCAGCCTCTTGAAAGAGAGACTACCTGCGGAGAGTTCCTGAGCAAGAGAGGCGAAGGCGCTTACAGCCTTAACTTCACGGTAGATGACCTTGAGAAGGAAACAACCAGGCTGGTATATAGAGGGATTCGCGTGGTTCTCAGCGGGAAAACCGAGAACGGCAATGCCTTTGCCTGTTTCGATACCCGTAAAGTCGGCAATATGATGGTGAAGCTGGTACAGGAAGGTTAAGAAACAATAACCTCACAATTGAAGTACATAGTGAAATACTTATTGTAAAATCGGGGGTTTCAGGATGACTGAAAGGTGGATACGGACAGGCAGCAGAGTTGTCTTTATAGGCTTACTCTCCGCTATGCTGCTAGCGGAAGCAGGGTGTGCCGGGGCGGTATCCATTCGAAAACCATATTCCAGTATAGACCCGTTTACTGACGATCATGTCGCCACGGTACGTATCGTCATGAGCGAAGAGGACTGGGATTCTCTAACGACCAATGCTTATGCGAAAGAATATTACAAAGCCGATTTCTGGTTTGATGATGAGCTTGTACCGAATGTTGCCGTCAGGACCAAGGGCAACGCTTCGCTTATGGAGACTGTCCACTGGAATAGTCCCCGCTTTCCGCTGGCGATTGATTTTAACCTGTTCAACCGGGCACGCCATTTCCACGGCATGCAGAAAGTGCATTTCAACAACGGCTGGAGCGACCCTACCCTCCTCAGGGATGTCATTTCATACGAGATTTTCGCCGAAATGGATGTTCCCTCCCCACGCGCATCTTTGGTCGACCTCTGGGTAAATGATATGCACCTGGGGGTGTACACCATGGCGGAAGCGGTGGATAAATCTTTCCTCCAGCGTCACTTTGCCAATGCCAATGGTAACCTGTACAAACCGGAGGTAGTCTCGGCACGCCTGGACTGGACGGAAAAAGACGCCTATAAAACCCTTACTTCCATATTCGGCCCGACCCAGACGCAGCCGGAGGAGGACCCTATCCTGAAGATTAATATCGGCGGAGGACCGCTTCTGGACATCCTGAAAGTTATGGATGCAGTGGATACATTCCCGGCTTTCGCATCTGCTGACCAGTCGCAGGCTCCTCTTACATCTCCTGCCGTAATGCAGCGAAACCTTATCGAGGGTGCCGGACTGAAGACCAATACGAACAATTCGGACTACTCCGGCCTGTTCAGATTCCTTGATGTTTTAAATAATGAGCCTGACGAGACTTTCCCGCAGGAAATAGAGAAGGTGCTGGACGTGGATGAAGCGCTACGGTTTTTCGCGGTATCCGCCTGCATCGTGCACCTGGATAACTATATCGGCATCGGGCATAATACCTATCTATATGAGGTTAACGGTAAATTTTCCATTATCCCCTGGGACCTGAATATGACTTTCGGCACGTTTAACGGTGGTATTCTTAAAGACGGCATTATCAATTATTATATCGACGAACCTACTGCCGGCCCGATGAACAGGTTCCCCCTCGTCGACAGGCTGTTATCTTACCAGCCCTACCTGGAAAAATACCGGGGCTATATCCAGGAATTGCTGGATGGCCCGTTTTCCCTTGACGTTATCCTGCCGCGTGTCGACCGTTGGGTGGAACTGGTGCGGCCTTATGCCAGGGCAGATACCGAGATGTTTTACACCTACGAAGACTGGGAGCGTTGCCTCACCGAGGACCTGAGACCGCCGGATGTTTTCGAGGGCTGGCAGGCGGGTGGACCCTCGCCGACGCTTCCGTTCTTTCTTAGCTCCAAAGAAAGCTCTGCCATGCGTAAAAATTTCGGCGTCAGAAGCCTTTTCGAGCTATTGGGGCGTACTTTTACCCCCGATGAACTCGATAAGCTCAGGGAATGCCTTGAAGATGAAAACTACCATCTGTTACTGCAAAATCTATTCGGGCCGCTTGAAGCCCCCCAGCCCCCGCGCCAGCCCGGCTTCGGGCCGAACTCGCTCGGCTTAAAGACTGTTATCGCCAGGCGTTATGAGTCGGTCAGACAGCAGCTGAACGGTGAGAGACCAAGCCGCGGCGTCTACGGCAGCGGCAACGGAGGTAGCATGTGGCTGGCGGACATGTTTCGCGTCCCCTGATAACGGAGAGCGCGTATTACCTTGTATCCTGAACAGCACAAGCTCCCCCGGCTTAAAAATTCAGTAGATATCCGATAGCAGCGGAGTGTTACCTCTGTTAAAAGACTAACTTTACTTTCTATCTACTATCGAACCCGTGACCTTAGAACAGAACAACTATCAAAAAAAAGGGTACTATTCGGTTTCGATTGATATTTTTACTCACCCCCTTTCTAGCCAGGAAAGCCTCTCAGCCAGTACCAGTGGTTCTGGCAGGAAAGGGGTTCATCC
>CAZCMK010000083.1:0-5028 GCA_964499775.1 uncultured Dehalococcoidales bacterium
TTTACCCGGGAAGGCAGTAACGACTACTGGGCATATACTATCTGCGGCGGCTGCTATGGACTCTGTGGAGCTAAGGTCAGGGTGGTCGACGGCTCTCCTGTATCTATAGAGGGTATTCCGGAGAGTGACCTCGGAGGCCGTGGAGGTCTGTGCGGGAAGGGCGTAGCGACCATACTCGACTATCATGACCCCAACCGCGTGAACTATCCCGTAAAGCGGACAAACCCGAAAAAAGGGATGGGGGAAGACCCGGGATGGCAGAGAATATCATGGGACGAAGCACTGGATACAATCGCCGAGAAGCTTATACCGATTAAAAAATCAGACCCCAGGCAGCTTGTCTGGGGTTTTACACCCGGTCCCGGCACCACCTTTAAAGCGACTCTGCTTGCCGGCGGGTTCTTCGTTTCCTTCGGTACTCTGAACCGGGCGGCAGGCGGCGTTGGTACTGCCTGCGGGGCGGTTGCTCACCATATCGGCGCTCTGGTGCATGCTGCCTGGGATATACTGCCGGACTATAAATACTGCAACTATGTCCTCAGGTGCGGCGGCAACGAAGGAACAGCCGGCGGACGCAGTCTTGGCCTGGCAATAAGGCTGGGAGCCGAAGCCAGAGACCGCGGAATGAAAACGGTGGTGATGGACCCGGTAGGTTTTGTTTCAGGGAGTAAGGCGGACGAGTGGATACCCATCCTTCCGGGTACGGACGTGGCTGTATTCCTGGCGATGGCAAACCTTATCGTCAACGAGATAGGGATGTACGATACAGAGTATATCAGACAGAAAACGAACGGCCCTTACCTTGCCGGAGCCGATAAGCTGTTCGTCAGAGACAAGTCGACCGGGCATCCCTTCATCTGGGACGAAGCCGATGGTAAAGCCAAGACTTACGATGACCCCACTCTTACCCGCCCTGCTCTGGAAGGAGAATACACCGTTAACGGAGTTACCTGCCATCCTTGCTTCCAGCTCCTGAAAGAGCACCTGAAACAGTACAGACCTGCCTGGGCAGCGGAAATCAGCACCGTACCCGAAGAAACGATAACTCGACTGGCCAGAGAACTGGTCGAAGAAGCCAGAATAGGCAGCACTATAGAAATCGACGGTGTAGAAGTCCCTTACAGACCGGCATGTGTTGTCGGCTACAAAGGCCTGAACACTCATTCCAATGGCTTCCACCAGTACGCGGCGATGACCCTCCTGAACTCTTTACTGGGTAACCAGGATGTCTGCGGCGGCATACTCGGGTCGGGGACAGTGAGGGGTTTCGGGCACCCGGAAACCGGACGACCCAGCTTTCAGCCGTATGCCAGTTATGACGGTATGCTGACCCCGGGAGCCTGGTTCTCCAAAGCGCCCTGGCCACCGGTGGAATCGACGGGACCCGGACTGCTGAACTTTACCGATATCTTTCCCCATGCCGGCAGGAACCCGTATCCTTACTGCGAGGACTGGGACGAGATATGGACCAATGCCGGGCGTCCCTACGAACCGCAGGCTCTCGGGCTGTACGGAGCCAACACGGTAATGAGTGCCGGAAACCCGAGACCGGCTGAGAAATTCCTCAAGAAAGTACCGTTCACATTCTCCATCAACACCGTTCACAACGAGACTACCGAGGGGTTTGCCGATATCGTTCTGCCCGAGTGCCACTTTCTTGAAAACCTCGACCCCAGTTCTTCGCAGGGCTTCTTCTTTAACTACCCCATAGGTACTGACGACTGGGATTTCCATGTCGGCATGCCTGTTTGCATGCCTGAATATGAGAGAAGGTCCACCCTGGATATATTCTTCGACCTTGCCGATAGAGTCGGCACCAGGGAGGACTATAACAGCTTTCTGGAGAACTGGTTCTCCACCAAACGGATGAAGTGGGAGCAGGAAGAATCGCCGATAACCAGCTATGATATCATCAAGCCCGATGAAAAAATCAACAGCTACGAGTTCACCGACCGCTCGTTGAAGTTCTATTTCGGTGAAGAGCGAGGCCTGGAGTGGTTTATGGAACACGGCATGATGTCCTGGAAGAAAAAGCCGGAGGAATGCTACTGGAGGTATTACGTCGATGCACGGATACCAGTCTACCACGAGATAAACGAGCAGGATAGAGAGCCGGTAAAGGAAAGGGCTGAAAAGATAGGCATCTATATGGACTGGGACCAGTACTCCGCTTTAGTCAGTTATTTTCCCGCTGTAATGTACACGGATGTAGCTCCGGACTCGGAGTTCGACCTCGTCGGCGTCTCCACGCGGGACGTTTTGCACACCCACCGGTTCATGGCTGAGAACCCGTGGGTCGATGAGTTGAGCCAGGCAAATCCTTACACCTATAACATAGTCATGCATGAGGAGGCAGGTAAAGAAAGAGGTATCAGGGACGGCGACGTGGTCTGTCTTGAGAATTTTCAGGGAGATAAGGTCACGGGGCGCGTGAAACTGTCCCGTTTTCTCCATCCACAGGTGGTTACGATGGTCGGACTCGGTGGATGGGCAAAAAGCAGACCGATAGCTATAGGTAAAGGCGTGAACTTCAACGAGCTGCTGCCTGCCGACCATAAACATATCGACCCTATCTGCGGCGCTTTCGAGATTTGCGTCAAGGTGAAGGCTTACCGGGTGGAGGCTGATTGATGAGATACGGTATGGTGATAGACCTGAATAAGTGCGTGGGCTGCTACGGCTGCGTAATCAAGTGCAAGCAGGAGCACTTCCTGCCTCCCGGGACGACCTGGGCTAAGCTACTGATATCGGAGACCGGGGTATATCCCGATGTGATAAAACACGTTTATCCCGTTTTATGCAACCACTGTAAGGAACCTGCCTGCCTCGATGCCTGCCCGACCGGCGCTACGCAGCAGCGCGAGGACGGGATAGTGTGGATTGACCAGGAAAAATGTACCGGCTGTAAGAACTGCGTGGACGCCTGCCCCTATCAAATGCGCACCTTTTACTCGGACAGGCAGGAGCACTTTCCCGGGCAGGGACTTACCGGATACGAAGAACAGGCGGAGAAGCTATTTCCCTTAAAGCATGATGTCGTACTGAAATGCGATTTTTGTGCCGATAAAATCGACGAAGGTGTGAAGAGAGGTCTGAAGCCGGGAGTTGACCGGGAAGCGACTCCTTCGTGCGTAAATATATGTCCGGCAAAAGCAAGGTATTTCGGCGACCTGGATGACCCCGACAGCGAGGTGTCGAGGCTGATAAGCGATAAAGAGGCTACCCAGCTTCACCCGGGATTCGGCACCGACCCCTCCGTGTATTACATACTTACTCCAACAATGAAGAAAGACAACTTCCTGTCTCGCTCTACCTTCCCGGTTTCAGCGAAATATTCCACGCCTCTCTTTCTGATGACTGCAAAGAAGGTGAACAAAGAGACTGAGCAGTAAGACGGCAAAAACCATGTTTTCAGCCGGGGTATCTGCTCCAGTCTCCGATGATGCTCATTTCAAAGTCGCAGGGTTCGTTTCCGGCTAGCTTCCCGGCAGCCAGGTAGACCGTTCGGCGGCAGCCTTCAATATCCTTACGCAGATTTGTAATGTATTCCTCGTTGAATTCCTCGACTCCCATAATAGTGCCAGACTGGATACGATTTTCATAGTCTTCCACCGAGAGTTCCAGAAGTCTTTGTCCGGCACCAAGCATCTGGGCGGCGAGCATAACCGTGCCGACTCGTATCGCATGTGATAGCGGCGCCCAGCCTTCGTGCAGCTTACCGATAATGTTGTCGGTGGGAACAGATACGTTATCGAAAATGACCTCGCACTGGTCATCGCCGGCGTCGGTAGCCAGCCTTGCTTTACTGATACCCGGACTATCGGCGTCGACCAGGAAAAGCGTTATCCCGTTCTCCGGCTTATCGCCGGTCTTTGTTCTTGCCGGAACGAGGAATCTATCGGCGATAGCGGCATCCTGCACGAACAGCCTTGCGCCGTCGATTAAGTAGCCGTTACCTTCGGCGGAAGCGGTGACCGTTACGTTTTCAGGCTTCCAGGATATGCCGGCGGGACCTGAATCAGGCTCACCGAGAAACAGGGAGATTATGGACTTACCTTTAATAACTTCAGGGAGGATACTGTCCTTCTGCGCGTCATTACCGGCTTCGAGTATGGTAAGGCCACAGAGGACTATCGTGGACATATAAGGGCTGGAAAGACCGGCTCTGCCCATCTCTTTATAGAGAACGGCAAGGTCGATGAAATTCATCTCCGAACCGCCGTAGTGCTCCGGGTAGACGAGTCCCAGCCAGCCGAGGCCGGCTATCTTCTTCCACAATTCCGGTGAGTAGCCGAGACCGCCTGTCTCAATCTCCTTGATGGTGCTCTCGGTGAGTTCTTTTTCCAGGAAATCGCGGGCTGAAGCCCTCAGCATCTCCTGCTCTTCGGTGAATTCAGTGTACATATATTTCCCCGTAATCCTTAAGCTCCGTTTATTATAAAGCCTTTCGCTTCACCCGTTAAAAAGCGTTGTCTCTTATTCGACCCGGATAAATCTGGATGTCAGTCTATAATACAGGCTGCCGGGTATTATCGAGACAAGTCTCCATAAGAGTCTGTAAACCACTCCCGGAATGCAAATTACCCGGTCTTTTTCCAGGCATTTCAGCGAATAGTCCACCACCGCCTCCGGTGACATCGTCAGCCGGGTCCGAAACCCGCTCAATATGCTGGTTTTTGACTCTTCATCTTCTGAATCCCGGAAAAAGTCGGTATCTACATATCCCGGGCATAGAGCCTGTACCTTAATCCCCTTGTCCTTAAGCTCCATGAACAGCGATTCGGAGTACAGTTTCAGAAAGGACTTGGTGCCCTGGTATATACCGCCTGCCGGCGTGGGGGCGTATACTCCCAGTGAAGAAACATTGATGATTACGCCCTTTTTTCTTTCAATCATTCCCGGCACCACTTTTGAAATCAGTCTCAAAGGAACCAGTTGATGGACATTTATCATTTTCTCGTAGTCGGCTGACGTTAATCGGGTGACGGGTTTAAACGTGCCTCCGTAGCCGGCATTATTGATGAGAAT
>CAZCMK010000084.1:0-4675 GCA_964499775.1 uncultured Dehalococcoidales bacterium
ATGGCATATTCGGAGCAGGAAATAGAGCGAATCGTCAGGGTCGGCTTCGAACTTGCCCGTACCCGCGGCAAGAAACTAATCTCGGTCGATAAAGCCAACGTGCTGGAGTCCTCCCGCCTGTGGAGACAGGTGGCTGTGGAGGTAGCTGAGAACTACCCGGACGTGGAGCTCGAGCACATGCTGGTCGATGCCTGCGCCATGCGTATCATCCAGAATCCCAGATACCTGGATGTCCTGGTTACCGAAAACACCTTCGGCGATATCCTGACCGATGAAGCATCGATGCTTGCCGGCTCGATGGGTATGCTGGCATCCGCC
The DNA here is from genome assembly GCA_964499775.1 of uncultured Dehalococcoidales bacterium. Taxonomy (GTDB): domain Bacteria; phylum Chloroflexota; class Dehalococcoidia; order Dehalococcoidales; family UBA2162; genus MGML01. The sequence goes on from CAZCMK010000084.1 coordinate 319, forward strand.
AGTCTTGCCGGAGTGCCTCAGGAGGGCACCGCCATACCCGGACTCTATGAACCCATACACGGCAGCGCCCCGAGACGCGCCGGACTGAACATGGCAAACCCGATAGCTACCATTCTCAGTGTCGCCATGATGCTGCGTTACTCTCTGGCTTTAACCGCTGAAGCCAGGGCTGTCGAGGACGCCGTAGAGGAAGTCCTTAATCAGGGTTACCGTACCTATGATATAATGAGTGAAGGAAAAACGGAGGTCGGCACAAAAGAAATGGGCGACCTTATCAGCGGTAAAATAGGAGAGATGTAATTGGTTTCGGTAGAACTTTATGACACCACACTGCGCGACGGAGCCCAGAGTGAAGGAATATCTTTCTCTCTGGTGGACAAGCTCCGTATTGCCCGGAAACTCGATGAACTCGGCGTTCACTATATAGAAGGCGGCTGGCCCGGCTCGAACCCGAAGGATGCCGCATTCTTCAGGAGAGTTAAGAACCTCTCGCTGAAACAGGCGAAGTTCGCCGTGTTCGGCAGCACGCGGCGTGTCGATAAGAGAGTTGAAGAGGACAACACCGTTGCTATGATGGTCAATTCCGGGGCACCGGCTGCCACAATCGTTGCCAAGGCATCCGACCTGCAGGTCGAGCGTGTCCTGATGACCACGCTCGAAGAGAATCTGAACATGATTGCCGATACCATCCGTTACCTGAAATCAAAAGGAATGACCGTTTTCCTGGACGCCGAGCACTACTTCGACGGATATAAATCGGACCCCGGTTATTCTCTGCAATGCGTGACGGTGTCAGCCGATGCCGGAGTCGATTGCGTGGTACTCTGCGATACCAACGGCGGAGCCCTTCCGGCAGAGGTAGAGAAAGCAGTGAAAGCGGCGAAAAAGGCAACTAAAGTACCTCTCGGCATTCATACTCACAATGACGGCGGGATGGCGGTAGCCAATACGCTGGTGGCGGTGAAGGAGGGAGCTACTCACGTGCAGGGCACGATAAACGGGTACGGTGAACGCACCGGCAATGCCAACCTGTGCTCCATTATCCCGGCATTGAAACTGAAAATGGGCATAGACTGCGTTACCGACGAACAGCTGGGTAAGCTAACCGAGGTCTCTCACTATGTCAGTGAAGCGGCGAACCGTGTCCCCGACCCGTATGCACCCTATGTAGGCGCCAGCGCTTTCAGCCATAAGGCAGGCTATCACATGGACGGGATAACCAAGTGGGCTGATGCCTATCAACATGTAGAACCTGCAAAAGTAGGTAACAAGCAGCGGACGGTCGTATCCGAACTATCCGGGAAGCGAAATATCACCTATATGGCGAAAAAGATGGGTATCGACCTGGCTCCGCGTGCTCCTGAGACGAAAGCGCTGCTGGAACAGGTGAAAGAGCTGGAAAACCGCGGTTTTCAGTACGAAAACGCCGGGGCTTCTTTCGAGATGCTTGTCCACCGCGCCAATCCAGACTACAAACCGCCCTTCGAGCTGGTGGACTACATGGTGGTCGTGGAGAAAAAAAGGCGCATGCCCACCCATAAAAGTACCGAGGAAATGCTTGCCGAGGCGATGGTAAAGGTTAAAGTAGACGGCGAGGTAATCCATACCGCCGCCGAGGGCAACGGTCCCGTAAACGCTCTCGACCAAGCACTGCGAAAAGCGCTGCTTCAGTACTATCCTTCGCTGGCTTCCGTAAAGCTCGTCGACTACAAGGTACGCATTCTTGAAGAGAGTACCGGTACCGAGTCACAGGTACGCGTCCTTATCGAGTCCAGCGACGGCACTGATGGATGGACAACAGTCGGCAGCTCGGCCAATATCATAGAAGCGAGCTGGCTGGCGCTCGTTGACAGCGTTGAATACTGGCTGGTCAAGCACAGCTCGTAAATAACCAGACTTCTATTAAAGCCACTTCAGATTATACTTACCCTCTAGTTTTGTTCCTGTCCGTTAATCGCGCTTCGGAGGCGGTAACTCACCTCTCTGCATCAACTCGATAACCAGACCGCCAACCTTCCGGGCATCCATATAAGCATATCTGCCCTCGGCGTAATACATCGCCGGGACACCCTTTGCCTCAAGTTCGGCGACCTCTTTAGCGAGGTCATCCACGATGAAGGCGATATGGTTGGCTCCTTCGCCATGCTCGTCCATAAATGTCTCATTCCAGTTGCCGCCGTCGATAGGCTCAGTTAGCTCAAGAGTTAGCGGTCCCATGTCCAGCATCTTTATTTTAATTTTCCACGGCGGAGCATCGGTCTTTCCGTAGGTCTTTAAATTATCAAAGTTAGCGCTGTCCAGTAAAAATGCCGGTCTATCTGCTGCCTTTCCTCCCAGCGCTTCAAAGTAGCTGACGGCTTCATCCATATCCTTTACGGAGAGTCCAAGATGAAGCAGCGTCCAGTTCTCCATACCCATAATTATCTCCTTTCTATATTTGTATACCGTATATATTTTGGTACAGGTATTCCTGGTTTTCTATCCTTTTATTACCCCCATCGGTACCAATTTTACCACTTTTCGAGATATTCCCGCTCGCTCGGTAACATCGACTACTTCCGATACATCCTTATAGGCTTCGGAGGCTTCCTCCACCAGTGAAGACATGCTGCCGGCTCTGACCGTAATTCCCTTATCAGCCAGCACCCGGACGATATCGGTACCCTTAAGACTGCGCTTCGCCGCCGAGCGACTCTGCATCCTACCGGCCCCGTGACAGGTAGAGCCGAATGTCTCTTTCATCGCTGTATCGGTACCAACCGCCACGTAAGAGTAGCGTCCCATATCGCCCGGGATAAGTACGGGCTGCCCGATATCGCGGTAGACCGCAGGTATGTCTGGATGCCCGGGCGGAAAAGCTCTGGTAGCCCCCTTGCGGTGAACGCAGAGGGTACGTTTCTTACCGTTAATAGTGTGTTCCTCTATCTTGGCGATATTATGAGCTACGTCGTAGATTTGCTCAAGTCCCAAGTCTTTCCGGCTTATACCGAACACCTTCAGAAACGTTTCCCTTGTCCAGTGAGCGATGCACTGCCGGTTTGTCCAGGCGTAGTTAGCCGCCCCTGCCATACCGGCGAGGTAGTCCTTCCCTTCCGCCGACTGTAAAGGAGCGCAGGCAAGCTGGCGGTCGGGCAGGCTGATGCCGTATTTCTTCACGGCGTTTCCAAGCAGGGCGACATAGTCCGTACAGACCTGATGCCCGAATCCCCGCGAGCCGGTGTGAATCATAACCACTACCTGTCCGGTCTCATTAATCCCCATAACACCGGCGGCATGGGAATCGTAAATTTCATCTACAACCGACACCTCCAGGAAGTGATTGCCCGAGCCCAGCGTCCCGAGCTGGGGAATACCCCTCTGCTTTGCCTTGCTGCTAACCTTATCGGGGTCAGCCCCCTTAACGCAGCCAGATTCCTCGGTAACCGTAACATCTTCGTCATCACCGAACCCCTTTTCCACCGCCCACCGGCTGCCCTTGACCATAATTTCACCCAGCTCTTTCTCCGTTACCTTGAGTTTGCCCTTCGACCCCACGCCCGAGGGAACGCTGTTATACAGCCCTTCCACTATCTGTTTTATCCTTGGTTTTACCTCCTCTTTGGTGAGGTTCGTGCGGAGAAGACGGACACCGCAGTTTATATCGAAACCAACACCTCCCGGGGATACGACCCCGTTTTCAATATCGGTAGCAGCCACTCCTCCTATAGCAAAACCGTAGCCCAAGTGGATGTCCGGCATCGCCATCGAGCGACCAACAATGCCCGGAAGAAAGGCAACGTTAGCTACCTGCTCGAAAGCTTTATCCTCCCAGATTTTACCCAGCATGGCTTCACTGGCAAAGATAAGACCCGGCACGTTCATACCCGCTTTATAATCGGATGGAATCTCCCAGCGATAATCGTCTATCTTTTTCAGCACTTCCCGCCACGGAGCGGACATTTTTTATCTCCTATATATCGAACAGCACCTGTACCCTGTTGACATCACCTTTTTCAATCGTCAGCATATGGTAAGTCGCCGCTTTGATTCCCGTTTTCATCTCGTGCCTGTTTATATCCACCTTTTGTCCGTAGCTTCTTGCCTTAAGGGCAGTTTCACCGAGCCTGATAATATCGAATCTCTTGAATACTATATTATCCACGTCGAACAGGTAAATAAGCTCGTTCAGCCATTCTACCAGCAGGCTTTCTTCATCCGACGAGGTTAATTCTATATCGCGATACTCGGTTTCTTCAACAAGCTCAAGGTCGGTTATCAGGCTGAACATGCCTCTGGCTGCGTTGGCAAACGCCTGTTTCATATCATCGCCATAAGCTATGATGCCGACATCTGCCGTGTGGTCCAGTATTTCAAACTC
>CAZCMK010000085.1:0-4655 GCA_964499775.1 uncultured Dehalococcoidales bacterium
GTGCCGGGAAGCTTGTGTTTCGCTGCATAAGCCAGGGCTTTATCCGACGTGCCGGACAGGGGACACCTGGCATTGAAAACTTCAACGATATCTATCTGCCTCGCCAGCTTATCCATCTCATCACCGTTCAGGGCAAGTCCGCGAAGCGGGTCAAAAGGATGCGGCAGGTTGACAAGACCGCCTTGGTCTCTTATACGTGATATAGCTTCTTCTATAGAGATACCGCTGGGAACTGTCTCTTTGAGAAACATACCCATTATTTCACCTTTGGGGGTCAATACCTCCTCGGCGACAATCACTTTGAAAGGGGCTATCTCCTGCAGCTTTAAAGCCCCTTCGACGGTACCATGGTCGGCTATAGCTATACAGTTTATTCCCGACTCCGTACAGCGCTCTATAATGTCCTCCAGTTTCGTGTCGCTGTCCATCGAGTATAACGTGTGAATATGAAAATCAGCCTTAAGCAATGTGTCCAACCTCTATTCTGTTATTTCTGCAAACAACCGCCGGTCTAAGAAGCTCTTTCTATGTAGCTGCCGTCGCGGGTATCCACCTTTACTTTTTCTCCGGCGTTGATAAACATGGGTACCTGAATCGTGATACCTGTCTCCAGCGTTGCCGGCTTGGTCCCGGCGGTGACAGTATCGCCTTTGAAACCGGGGCTTGTCTCGACCACCTCAAGGTCGACGGTAATAGGCAGTTCAACGTCTATCAGTTTGTCTTTATAACTGGATACCTGCAGGGTCATTCCTTCTTTGAGGTAGTTTACGGAATCACCGAGCTGCTCGGTATCAATCGGCATCTGCTCGAACGTCTCCTCGTCCATGAGGTAGTACAGGTGGCCGTCGTTATAAAGGTATTGCATCGCCCGAAAATCAAGCCGCGCTCTGGTAAACTTCGCGTCCGATTGAAAGCTCTGCTCTATGGTATGCCCGCCCTCCAGGTCACGAAGCTTCACTCTGGCGAGAGCGGTCCGTTTCATCTTCACATGGTGGTACTCGATTACCTGATACAGTTTACCGTCCAGCTCGATAATCACGCCTTTTCTCAGTTCACTGCCGCTTATCATACTAACGACTCCACTCCAATTTATTTTCTGCCTGCTGAGAGCACGCTGATTTCACCCTTCTCCATAACCGCCAGGTCTTCAATCCTCACGCCTCCCCAGCCGGGCAGGTAAATACCCGGTTCGATTGAGAATACCATGCCCTCGGTAAGTATATCAGTAGAGTTCGGTCCTAACCGGGGCTGTTCGTGGGCGGCGAGCCCCACTCCATGACCGAGCGAGTGACCGAAGGCGTCTCCGTAGCCGGCTTCTTCGATAACGGTTCTGGCAAATCCGTCCGCTTCTTTACCGCTCATCCCTTCCTTAATCAATGCTATCGCCGCTAACTGCGCCCCGAGCACGGTATCATATACTTTTTTAAAGGTATCATCAGGCTCTCCGGGGCACAGGGTACGGGAAAAATCACTGCAGTAACCGCCGACCCTCGCTCCCATATCTATTACTATCGGTTCGCCTGCGTTAATCTTCTTCTGTGAAGGCCTGGCATGGGGTAAAGCCGAATTCGGACCCGAAGCTACGATTATATCGAATGGCATGGACTGGCTGCCCTGCTCACGCTGGAATTTTTCCAGTTCCCAGGCAACCTCCAGCTCCGTCATACCGGCGCGGATAACGCTCTCGATATAATCGAAAGCCCGGTCGGTTATCCCGACCGCCTTTTTAATCAGTTCAAGTTCTTCAGGCTCTTTCACCGACCGGAGAGATTCCACAATTCCTTCCGCGGGTACAAGCTGAAGCTGCGACCCGCTTTGTTTCAGAGAGTCGGTCAACCGGCAGTACATGGCGAAACTAACATCCCCCGACTCAAAACCGAGCTTCTTCAGTCCGGGAATGTCCGTCAGATGGGGAAACCACTCAGATACGCTGCCCGTTATCTGGAAGAGCCGGTAATCCGGGGCCTGTTCTTTCGACTGCTCGACATAGCGGAAATCGGTAGCCATGACAGCATCTTCAGATGTTATTAACAGGTAGCCAGCCGAGCCGAGGAAACCGGATAAATAGTACCGGTTGTCCGGCTGGGAAATGAAAATACCTTCGAGCTCTTTCTCGGTCAGGCTCCGGCGTATTTTCTCAAGGCGGCTAATCGTGTTCAAGCTCATCACCGTCCCGGTCTTCACGCGCCATCGGGTGCGCCGATAGATACACCTTCTTTGCCCGGCTCTTGCTTACGTGCGTATAGACCTGCGTGGTCGAAAGGTCGGCATGTCCCAGAAGCTCCTGGACCACGCGCAGGTCCGCGCCGCCGTCGAGCATGTGGGTGGCAAAGGTATGCCGCAGCATATGGGGATGAATTCTCTTTTTTATTCCGGCTTTATCAGCGTATTTTTGCATGAGCTTTTGTACGCTCCGCTCCGAAAGTCTGCCGCCTTCATAATTCAAGAATACGGCACTGTTTTTTTTACTTCCCAGTAATTCCGGCCTGCCTCCGTTCATGTATTTTATAAGAGCCATTGCCGCCGGCTCTCCCATCAGCACTACCCGTTCCTTGGAGCCTTTGCCCAGGACACGGACTTCACGCGTTTCAAGGTTGACCTGCTCCAGGTTCAGTCCCGCCAGTTCACTCACCCTGAGACCGGAGGCATAGAGCAGTTCCATGAAAGCACTGTCGCGCTGTCCCTGCGGTCCGGTCGTATCGGGTGCTTCCAGCAGCCGCGTTATTTCACCGGCGGTGAGGAAAGAGGGCAGACGCCTGTCCAGCTTGGGTGAAGAGGTATCCTGCACCGGGTTTACGGTCAGTATCTCCTCCCGCACCAGATAGCGGTAGAAGGAACGGATGGACGAGAGCTTGCGGGCGATACTGGCCTTCACCAGTCCTTTATCTGCCAGATAGGCAAGGTAGTCACGCAGCAGATACCTGTCCACTTTGTCCAGGGAATCTATGCCCTTTTCATCGAGGAAGGTAAAAAAACCTTTGATATTCTTCGAGCCGAGCATGTCGGTCTTGCAGTTACGCACCGTGTAGGGCGAGACATTCCGCTCCGCTTCGAGGTAATTTATATATTGATTGAAGATTTCATACATTCGATTATTCCTGCAGCCTGTCCCTGTTCCCGCACTTGATGCACCTTGCCCACCTTTGACGGAAGAGGGTGGTGAATCCTCCGCACTTGGAGCACTTCTGGTTTAGGGGCTTGTAATTGGTAGCGAAGGTACACTCAGGGTAGCCGCTGCACCCGTAGAAGATGCGTTTCTTTTTGTTTACCCTCTCTATCAACTCGCTGCCGCACTCGGGACATTTCACGCCCGTCTTTATCTGGTACGACTTCGTGGTCTTGCATTCCGGGTAGCCACTGCAGGCAAGGAACTTGCCGAAACGTCCCGTCTTTACCACCATCGGCTTGCCGCAGTTGGGGCAAATTTCATCGGTCACCTGGTCGGGCAGCTTGACCCTCTCCATGGTCTCGTTTGCTTTTGCCAGGTCTTTCTCGAAGGGAGTATAAAAGTCCCGGACAACTCCCACCCAGTCGCGTTTCTCGTCGGCTATCTCGTCCAGCTCGTCCTCCATGCGGGCGGTAAACTTGATATCCACGATTCCCGGGAAATACCGGCTGACAAGGTCGGTTACTACCGAACCGAGCTCGGTAGGCTGGAAATAGCCGCCGTCTCTGGTGACATATTCACGCTCCTGGATAGTGGAGATAATGGGGGCATAGGTGCTGGGCCGTCCGATTCCCCACTGCTCCAGCATCTTAATCAGCGTAGCCTCGGTAAAACGGGACGGCGGTTGGGTAAAGTGCTGCTCGGGGAAAAGCCCCAGCAGGTCTAGTAAATCCCCCTTTTCCATAGCCGGGAGTGACGAACCTTTCTCTTCCTCCTCCTCGTCCTTCTGCTCGATGTAGAGAACGGTGAAGCCGGGGAAACGGTTCACGGAATCCGACATCCTGAAGATATAGTCTTTCTTCGTCTCTTTAGATAATGCGTCAATATCCACTGTAGTATTATCATATATAGCCGCCGCCATCTGGCTGGCGACCATTCTTTTCCAGATTAGCTCGTACAGCCGGAACTGCTGGTTATTGAGAAATTTCTTAATCTGCGAAGGCTCCCGCCTGATTCTGGTAGGGCGGATAGCCTCATGAGCTTCCTGAGCGCCTTTTACAACCCTAGTAAAAGAGCGGGCGTGGGGCGGCACATACTCCTCACCGTACTTTTTCTCTATAAAATCCCTGGTTTCATTAACGGCTGACCGGGCTACACGGGTAGAATCGGTACGCATATAGGTGATAAGCCCGACACTTCCCTCCGAACCCAGGGGCAAGCCCTCATAGAGCTGCTGGGCTACTGACATCGTCTGGGCTGCGCTGAAACGCAGTCGCCGCCATGCCTCCTGCTGCAGGGTGCTGGTGATAAACGGGGGCGCCGGCTGACGGCTAACTTTTTTCATCTGCACCTTACCAACGCTGTAATCGGCTTTCTCCAGCTCGCTCTTTAACAGGTCGGCTTCTTCCTGGCCGGGTATATCAAGCTTTTTTGCACCCGCCAGACCAACCAGCATGGCACGGAAGGCAGTTTTCCCGTTATCAGCGGCTTTCTTTTTCAACTCGGCTTGGATAGTCCAGTACTCTAAAGGAACAAATTTCTCTATTTC
>CAZCMK010000086.1:0-4648 GCA_964499775.1 uncultured Dehalococcoidales bacterium
GCTTTTGCTTCTCGCTCTGTATTTTGTTAACATGTTTTGCTGCTTACTTCTAAAATACTCGTATTATCTGTCCTTCATCAATATTGAAGAAGGTGGATAGCAATGAAAAAAGGGGGAGGGACAGGAATTGAAGGCAGTAATCGTTGAGAAATACGGAGAAGCCGTATTGAAGGAAATACCTCTCAGAGAGATAGGCCCGGAAGAGGTCAGGGTGAGAATTGCCTACTGCGGTGTAGGCGGAGTAGACCCTTTTATTATCAGCGGGGGAGTCCCCTTGCCGTTACCCTGGCACATGGGCTACCAGGCTTCAGGTATCATCGAAGAACTTGATAAGGAAGCGACCGCCCGGGGACTGAAGGTTGGTGACAGGGTTGCTCTGGACCAGTACCGCTACTGCGGGTCGTGCTATAACTGTATGCATGGTCGTGAAACATTCTGTGAGAATCGCAACTATCCATACGGATATCTGGATGCCATGATGGCGGAATACATTGTCGTACACCAGAGGCAGGCCTGGAAATTACCGGATTCCATTTCCCTCGAAGAGGCAACTCTTACCGAGGTCGTGGGTGCATCGATGCCTGCAATCGAGCTAGCACCGTTTAGATTTGGTGACAGCATCATGGTAATTGGTGCCGGTACCTGCGGTCTTATTATATTACAGCTGGCAAAATTACATGGTGGAACGAAACTCACCGTCGTCGAACCTATTGAAGCTAAAAGGAAACTGGCGTTGAAACTCGGCGCAAATCATGTTATCGACCCGAAAAACCAGGACGTTGTGGAAGAAGCCATGAAACTGACGGATAACCGCGGTTTCGACCGGGCGATAGAAGCTTCAGGTGATTCTAAAATGATTCCTCTTTGCATAGACATGTTGGCGAGGTGCGGCAGAATAGTCCTTTTTGGAATCTATCCTGATCACCCCAAGCTCGACATAGATGTCGATAAACTCTGGTTCAAGGAAGCTGGAATACAGGGGGTTTTCGGACAATCAAACCTGTTTCCGAGAGCTGTCGATATACTGCCCAGCCTGGAACTTAAGTCTATGTTAGGGCCGGTCTATCCGCTTGAAAAATGGCAGGAAGCAATTGATGCACATAAAACAATGGAGTATGCAAGGGTACTAATAAAATGCACTTAGTCTTTACCAGCACGGGAGATTACCCGATTGAATAACATTTTTTTTGAGAGGAGGATTAAATGAAAGCCGCAGTGTGCTATGAATTCAATACACCCCTGGTAGTGGAGGAGGTAGATTTGGACCCGCCGCAGGAGGGAGAGGTTAAGGTTCGAATCAGTGCGACCGCAGTATGCCATAGTGACATCCATTGCATTAAGGGAGAGCTCCCCGGGACACTACCCGGCGTTCCCGGTCATGAATCGGCAGGTTATGTGGAAGAGGTGGGGGCAAATGTTACATCGGTAAAGCCCGGCGACCGCGTCATTATATCGACGGTAACGACGGGCTGTGGGCAGTGCTACTATTGCAATATCGGTCTGCGTCATCTCTGTGAAAGACGTGCTCCGATGAAGCCTCATCATCGGAATAAGGACGGAGTCCCGATGCTGCCGATGGCCGGCCCGGTGGGCGGATTTTCCGAATATACTGTGGTATCCGAGACACAGGTTGCCGTAATCCCTGAAGATTTACCCATGGATAGGGCGGCGCTTATATCCTGCGGAGTGCTGACAGGGTATGGAGCAGTGGTTAACCGTGCCAAAGTCGAGCCGCTGAAGAGTGTTGTCGTCATGGGAACCGGAGGCGTCGGCCTGAATGCCATTCAGGCGGCCGCTCTTGTAGGAGCCAATCCGGTGATAGCGGTAGACATCCTGGATAAAAAGCTGGATTTTGCCAGGAGCTTTGGTGCCACCCACGGTGTTAACTCCGCCACCGAACAAGACCCGATTGCTAAAGTTATAGAGCTGACACACGGCCGGGGTGCCGATTATGTTTTTGTTACCGTCGGTAACGTCAAAGCCCTCCGCCAGGGTTTCGATATGGCCGCCCCGCGCGGGATGACGGTTATAATCGGTCTGGTGCCGATGAAGGACACCATATGCTTCAGCACTTTCGACTTCCTCGGAGGGGAAAAGGTACTTACTGCCTGCGGCGGTGGCTCTCCCCGGTTAAGGATAGACGTCCAGAACATCATTGAGCTTTACCGGGATGGACGCCTTAAATTAGATGAGCTAATCACCGGATATTATCCTCTAGAACAGATAAACGCCGCTATAGAATCTGCCGAAAAGGGTGAAGCAATTCGCAACATCATAATGTTCGAGTAATTATCAAAGTGTTCAGGAGGCTACCAAAAAAGCTACTGCTGGATAGCATTACGCTATCAGAAGGTCTGCCAGCTTTTTCACGCTATCGAGGTTTTCCAGGTCTTCCACCATCTTCAATACTTTCTCCGCATTCTCCCCGGATATAGTATTGGAAAATTCGATATTAGTCCGGTATTTGGCGAGCAGTACTTCCCTGGATATCGGATTCCTGGGGTCTCCCCTGGCGATTTCGGTAAACCGGTCGAACTCTCGGCCGTCTTTCATGATTACCTTTACCCTGCCGCTCTCCATAGTCCCTTCCGTCAGTTCCGCCATGGTTATCTTTTTAATAAAATCGCTGATAGCCGTGTCCCGGATTGCTTCCTCGGTAAAGTGCTCCGGCCGTGAGCTTCCCCTCACCAGTACATTAGCCACGTTATACTGGACACTGAAACCGGCACTGGCATGCGGGGAATTCATGATTCTAAACGGCTGCCCGATAATATCGTGTAAAGCTCCGGCAGATGCATACAGGATAGCTTTTTCTATATCATCGCCGGATATATCATTCTCATTTACTATATCCACCGCGCAATCGATTGCCGCGTGGTTCATACGGCAGCAGGGGTACGGCTTGAATGTCCCGTCACTGTAGTATTCCTTACCCAGGTCTTTCGTGAGAAGCTCAGGATTACGGATACCATCGGTAAACATGCTGTAGTATCCGCCTTCAGCAAGCAATGCGTCCTGAACTCCCGACCAGCCGGCTCGGGCTAACTGGATACAAAAGACGGCATCCCGTGCCGATGTTCCCTGTGACAGTTTGAAACCGGTGGTCGTTTCACTAATCATCCGCTGAGCGCCACCCAGATGGTCCAGTATCAGGCCGAATGCGTTCCTCATCTGCGAATGGTCCAATCGAATGAGTCTCCCCGCGATAGCGGTAGCCCCGAAGGAATTCGCCTGCCCGACATGGTCATACCCTCTGCGCGTGCCGGAGCCCTTACCTGCCAGCAGTACCCGGGTCGCCATATCATCGCCCACCAGCAGTGAAACGAGCAATTCCTTGCCGCTCACATTCTGCATATCTCCCAGGGTAAGAGCTGTCATAGTCGTGGTGCCGCTGATGTGCCCCGGAATCTGTTCACCGTCCACAACCGGGCTTACCGGCTCGAAATCAAATGAGCGGCAGATAATGCAGTTGACCATAGCTGCGGTTGGAGCAGGCACTTTATCTCCGTGGATGAATATCCTGGCTTCCGGCTTGCCTCCCCAGTCCCGGACTATGCCGAGAAGTTCGGGGTTGCCGGTATCGTTCGCCCCGCAAATCATGCACCCGATAGCATCGAGCAGGCGGTCTTTGGCGTGGGCGACGGCAGCAGGAGGAATGTTCTCGAATTTCGTTTCCAGTATATTGGCAATCATCCTGTCCAGATGGGTGCCCTGTTCATCATTGCTCATGGATATTCTCCTGTCCCTATTGTCCCAGAAGTTCGGTAAGTTCGGTTATATCTTTGATGTTTTCAAAGTCTGCTACCATGCCCTTCATCCGGGTTATTACTGCATCTGTGTAATTTGCGTAGCGTGCGCACTTCCTGAATTTAGCTTCCCGTTCTTCGGGCGATTGGGGATTCTGTGGTTCGCCCTTGGGATGCTCAACTTTGTAGCTGTATGTATTGCCGTCCTTCATCTTCAGCACGATTTCCTGGAAGCCGAACGGTCCCGTAAGTTCTTCCCGCTGGATGGTTTCCCACTTTATCTTCTTCATCAGGTCGACGGTATCCGGGTCTTTTACCGCTTCTTCAGTGAAGAACTCGAATTCGATACCACCGTGAATCAATGACCGGCACAGGCAGTATCCCAGGTTGAACCTTCCCTGCACGCCGGTCTCCGGGTAAGTCGTGTCTTCATTTCGGGTAAAGGGAGTACGGAAATCGATTTCCTCTATCTGCCGCCAGTCAATGGAGTGTTTTTCCCTGAGCTGCTGCCCGGCATATACTCCGAAATGGGCGATATGAGCACAGGGATAGTACTTACACATCAAGCCCGGATTGATGAGGTTCCACGGATTGCCAAGCATATCCAGTTTTTCCTGCTGTTCTTCTTCCGAAAGGGGCTCCAGGTTGCCGGAGAAAGCGTTATAATAACCGGCGTGCCCCTCGATGGGATCCGGGCCGGTGGAATCATACCCTTTCTGAGCCAGTATTACAGCTTCGATACCGTTCCTGGCGGCATTACCTCCATGAATGTGTGCCGCAAAAGAGCCGAAATTACGTATCAGGCTGCAGGCCATCGTGGAGGCGATTCCCAGGGCATTTTTCATTTTAAGCTCGTCAAACTTAAAAAGCTTGGACAATCCAATAGTTGCACCGATTACTCC
>CAZCMK010000087.1:0-2807 GCA_964499775.1 uncultured Dehalococcoidales bacterium
GGAAGGATATAGAAGTGATTATTGAGAAACTGGAACTGATGCCGTTTGGAACCAACTGCTACATCGTCGGCGACGAGTCGACGAATGAAGCTATGATAATCGACCCGGGCGCCGAGGCCGATACGATAATGAAGAAGGTCGAAAGCCTGGGATTCGACATCAAGCTGATAGTCTTGACCCACGGTCACCCGGACCACATCGGCGCTCTGAAACAGGTAAAAGACGCCACCGACGCCGAGGTCGCCATCCACCCCGAAGACGCCATGTACATCGAGAGAGGCCATCCCGGCGGAGTTCCGGGATTCGGCTTCCCTGCCCAAGAGCCGGTCGCACCGGACCGCCTGCTTAAAGGCGGCGACAGCATAGATATAGGCAATCTGCATTTTACCGTTATCCATACTCCCGGACACACGCAGGGCGGTATCTGCCTGCTGGGAGAAGGGGTGATATTCACCGGCGATACTCTATTCAACTTCGGTATCGGCAGGTACGATATGCCCGGTGGTAACGGGCATCAGTTGATGGACAGCATTATCACCAAACTCATGGTGCTGCCTGATAACACTATTGCCTATCCGGGGCATGGACCCAGCACAACCATAGGGGAAGAGCGCGAGGGTAATCCTTTCCTGCGCGGATAATCCTCTGAATCATTAGTATAAATTCCATAATAAAGGACTCTCCTTCAGCTATAGAGGAGAGTCCTTATATCTTTTTCCGGCGTTAAACCTTACGCTACCCTATCCATCCGGTAAGTGTGAATATCGGGGCAAAAACGACCGCCACAATGGACATCAGCTTCAGCAGAATGTTCAAAGAAGGCCCTGAAGTGTCTTTGAAGGGGTCACCAACCGTATCACCGACAACAGCCGCTTTATGGGCATCTGAGCCCTTGCCGCCGAGTTTGCCGGTCTCAATCCACTTCTTGGCATTATCCCAGGCACCTCCGGCGTTCGCCATGGTAACGGCCATCATAAAACCGGCTCCTATAGCTCCAATCAGCATACCGCCGAGAGCATTAGCCCCCAGTATAAGGCCAACCAGTATCGGTGTAATTACCGCCAGCAGACCGGGGAGTATCATAGCTTTTAGCGCGGTGGCGGTCGAGATATCGACGCACCTGGCGTAATCGGGCTTGGCTGTTCCTTCCATCAGACCGGTAATCTCACGCCACTGACGTCGTACTTCATTCACGATACCCATCGCCGCCTTGCCGACGGCATCCATCGTCAGAGCACTGAAGATAAAGACCATCATGGCACCTATAAAGAGCCCGACTATCACTATGGGGTCTCTCAGGCTTATGGCTATCTCGTACCCCTGAACCCTCATGGTCTCACCGAACGCCGCCGTCATACCCAGAGCCGCAAGGGCTGCCGAGCCGATAGCAAAACCCTTGCCCGTCGCCGCCGTGGTATTGCCGAGAGAGTCCAGGGCGTCGGTCCGCTCTCTTACTTCAGGGTCGAGGTGTGCCTGCTCGGCTATTCCGCCGGCATTATCGGCAACAGGTCCGTAAGCATCGGTCGCCAGGGTAATACCGAGTGTCGAAAGCATTCCGAGAGCGGCAATGGCGATACCGTACAGGTCTGCAACACGGTAGGAGATTACGATGGCAACCGCAACCAGCAGGACGGGGAACAGAGTGCTGAGCATTGCGGTACCGAAACCCTTGATGATTAGCGTCCCCGTGCCTGTCTCGGCAGACTCGGCTATTCTCTGTGTTGGTTTATAGGTATATGAAGTATAGTACTCAACACTCAAACCTATCAGGATTCCGGCAACCAGACCGGATACCACCGCCCAGAACACTCCGAAATCCACTCCGTCGAGTCGCCAGATAACTATTCCCGAGATAACGACGACGAGTATCGAAGCTATGTATATTCCGCGGCGTAATGCCCAGAGTAACGACTTCATCCCCGCCTTTTCTCCGGTTCTGACGAAGAAAGTGCCGATTATACCGGCGAGAATCCCGCCGGCGGCTATTACGAAAGGAAGGACAGCCATATCCGAGTTCCAGGCAAAACCGGCGGCTACCGCTACCACCAGGGTGGCAACGATTGAAGCTGCGTACGATTCAAAAAGGTCCGCCCCCATACCGGCTATGTCACCGACGTTATCTCCCACATTATCGGCGATAACACCCGGGTTTCTCGGGTCGTCCTCGGGAATTCCCGCCTCCACCTTTCCCACAAGGTCAGAGCCTACGTCGGCTCCCTTGGTGAAAATACCTCCGCCGACCCTGGAGAAAAGGGCAATCGAGGAAGCGCCGAAGCTGAAGCCGACGATTATATTCACCAGATCGTTTCCGCCGAATATAAGGTAGATTATACTCAGGCCGAGTATACCCAGCGCTACCACGGTGGTGCCCATTACCGCCCCGCTCGAGAAAGCGACGCGTAATGCGGGATTAAGACCGCTCTGCGCAGCCGTGGCGGTACGGCCGTTCGCCTTAACGCCCATCCTCATGCCTATGTAACCGGCACCGCCTGAGGTTATGGTTCCGACCAGATAGGCAATTCCCGTTTTCCATCCTATGTCCGGTACAACGCACAGGACCACGAACACGACTATCACGAACACCACTAAAGTCAGGTATTCACGTTTGAGGAAAGCAAGAGACCCTTCCTCGATAGCCGAGGTTATCTCGCGGATTTTCTCGCTCCCTGCGTTTTTCTTGAGAACGCTGGCAGCCAGGTACACCACGAACCCCAGTCCGACAACACCGGCTATAACGGCAAACCATATGAGGTCCATTTAGTCAGGCTCCTTTCTATTTTCTGTTATATTATGAGTTTTCAGGTTTT
>CAZCMK010000087.1:2907-4614 GCA_964499775.1 uncultured Dehalococcoidales bacterium
TTATGAGTTTTCAGGTTTTCTGTTCTCCTCAAGTAATTCCAACCTTTTCTCCAGTACCTGCTGTCTTATCGCCAGGGTCAGGTCGCTGCGTGTCCTTTCCAGGACTCCTCGCAGCATATCCGTCGTTCGACGCAGCCCTCCGGTTACAGCGTCCGGAAAGTCCACCGTAACCAGAACGCTGTAGATATCATCCATTGCCGATAACAGTTCCTCGCCTTTTGAGAGGTCGCCCTTCCTCATGCTGTCAAGGAGGTAACGCCTAAGTTCACTGGCGGCTTCGCCCAGTCCGTTAAGATAGGCGGCGGAATCGACACCAAGTTCTTCCGGAGACTGAAGCGGCTTTCCGGTTACCATGCTTAAAACAGCACTTCCTTCAGTATATTCCTTCTGAGCGTCCCGCAGAAAACCGGTATTGATGACTTCATCGCTATCGGAGACCGCCTGTTTACTCTCTATGAGCAATTTTCCCGCCGACTCAATAAGCTCCGCGGCTTTATCGAACTCACGGCGGTGTACGGCACGGATGGCCTCACTCGAATAACGGATTGCTTCCCGGCATAACGGCAGCATCTTTTCCCTTGCCCTGTCTTTTTCCACCAGGTTACGTTTTATCTGTTCCAATATAGAATCAAGATTTTCGGTCGGTCCGCTCATTCTTTCACCTCGACTACTTCCGCTATCATCCGGGATGCCTCTTCCGGTGATTCCGCTCCCATAACGGCACTGATTACGGCTACCGCATCCGCACCCGCATCGATAACCTCTGCCGCATTATCCCTGTTTATGCCGCCGATAGCAACAACCGGTACGCTTACCGCCTCTTTAACCTTCCGCAGCATATCCAGCCCGACCACCTTTGCCGGAGTGGTTGTCGAAACCTTCGAAGATGTCGGGTAAATCGCGCCGACAGCTACATAGTCGGCACCCGCGGACTGCGCTGCAACTGCCTGCCCGGTAGAAGTGGTCGAACAGCCAACAATCTTGTCAATCGGCAGCAGTCTGCGGGCAGTCTCAACCGGCAGGTCATCCTGTCCGAGGTGCAGTCCGTCAGCATCTGCAGCCAGGGCAATATCGAGGTAGTCATTCACAATGAAAAGTACACTGTGTTCGGCGCACAACTCCTTCAGTTGCCTGGCAACGGACAATATCTGTTTCCTGCTGCTAACCTTATCCCGTAGTTGAACCGTTCCGGCGCCGCCTTTAATTGCCTGAGCGGCTAGGTCGAGGTGCCTGCGTCCCTGAAGCATCTGAGTATCGATGATAACATACAGTCCGGTAAGCTGTTTCAGCCTGTCCTGACGCAGCACCCTGGAGAGCAGTTCCTGTTCTATCGTGTAGAGGCTAAAACGTGCCTGCCTGAACCTGTCGGTATCGAGCTCCGGAGGTGAGCCGGGTACCTTCGCCAGCTCTTCAAGCGTTCTCAGCGATTCCTGCACTCTTCTGGCGTTAGCCACCAGCAATACACCAAGCTCTTTACTCTTTTCTTCCCCCGGAACTTCCATATCGGCGCCGACATCACTGTCTGCATTGCGGAATTGAATAAGCTGCTTTTGGAATGAGTAATCGCTTATTACCAGTTCATGCCGCAGAGCCTTGAGCCGCCCGGTAAGAGCAGCATCGTCAAGCAGCAAACGGGCTATCTCTTCGAGAAAACGGAGTCCTTCACCAAGCCGGTTGAGGCTGGCATCGATAATACGCAGTGTCCGA
>CAZCMK010000088.1:0-4581 GCA_964499775.1 uncultured Dehalococcoidales bacterium
AGCCAGAACCAGATTATCGAGATAGAAGACCTGTTCGAAGGAACGGTGAACGCCAATTCCATATCAACCCGCGAGGTAGTAGAGAAAGCCATTAAAAACAACGCCGTATCGCTGATTTTCGTCCATAATCACCCTTCGGGTAATCCCAGACCCAGCGAGAGCGACAGAGACCTGACCAGAGACCTGGTCTATTCCGTGAGTACCGTGCGGATAAGAGTCCTCGACCACGTGATAATCGGCGAAAACAGGTATTTCAGCTTCGCCGGAGAAGGACTGATTGAAGAGTACGAACTCGACTTCCTTAACCTGAAAATGAAGGGGGTCTCGGAAGCCAGGCGGAAAATATACCGGGCAAACCTCTCTTCTCCCGAGCTCCCCTGGCAATCATAAAGAAAAACCGAACCTGCCGTCTCCAACCGATAATATCTCAACTTGACTTTTATAGTTTATGTGTATATAATTTCACATTATGCATGTTATATGCTTATAATAGAGAAAATGACTCGGAATTGTCACAAAACATGGACATTTTATGAAGGCCGATTAGCACCAGAATATGTAATATGTGAATGGAATATTTTCTTTGGTTTCAATCATGTCAAGAAAAGAATGGTCACTTAAGTCGTTAAAGGAGAGGTTTGTCAGTTCAGGTTTCAATAATTTAAATGACGAACAAATTATCACATTGGTATTTAGCTTATGTATTCAATACCGAAAAGCTCGGAATATAGCAAAGGAGTGCCTCACAAAGTATAAAAGCCTCAATAGCTTCCTTGCCACTTCTCAAGAAGAACTGGTGCAAACCGGAATTACCAGTGAGTGCATATTTTATATTAAACTCATACAAAAATTACCTGCAGAGATTCTCAAGAGGAAATTAATAGAACAGCCTTTTTATCAATCCTCTAAAGAAATTTTCGATTACCTAAACTACTCTATGCGAGACCTTAAAAAAGAAATATTGAAGGCTATTTATCTTAACAATCGGAATCAGATTATTACCGCGGTCGATATCTTCGAAGGCACTCTAGAAAGCATTCCGATCCACCCACGTGAGATTATAGAAAGTGCTATTACGCATAATGCCACTTCTGTAATATTTGTCCACAACCACCCTTCAGGTGACATCACTCCCAGTAAGAGCGATAAGCAGTGCACCAGAGACTTGGTTTTTGTCGGTAAGGTTGTTCAAATCAGGGTATTAGACCACATCATAATAGGCGGTAATAGCTACTTCAGCTTTGCTGATGAAGGATTAATTAATAAGTATGAATTAGATTTCTTAAACTTAAAAATAAAGAGTACGCTTTATAGTGAGCGAAACTCTTTTAGAAATACCAAAAATGTAACAAAAGTACAAACTCCCGGATACCCTTAGTATTACATAAGAATTGCATACCTTTCATATTGATTCATAGAATTATCCAGCTTTAGCCGTTGTCTCAAGTTCAAGCAGCCGCCTTTTCATCTCCAGTCCGCCGGTGAACCCGCCAAGTCCACCGTCTGCGGCTATCACCCGGTGGCAGGGAACGATAACAGGCAGAGGGTTTCTACCGAGAGCCTGTCCCACGGCACGCGCCGCTCCCGGCTTTCCGATCTGCACCGCCACCCAGAGATAGCTCCGGGTCTCCCCGTACGGAATAAGTCTTGTCGCCTGCCACACATTGCGTTGAAACGGCGTAGACTCCGAAAGGTCAAGCTCGTCGGGGAAACGTACCTTACCGCCGCCGAAGTAAGACGTGAGACGTTCAGCCAGGTCGGTAAACCGTTCGGGAGACCTGACTGAACGGTTTACTCTATCGCCCAGCAGCAGTACTGCTTCGTCTTCCGAACGCCGGGGTAAAGTTGCAGCTAAAAGTCCCCTATCCGAAGACAGTATTCCTGTCCAGCCCGGACCTGTTTTGAAGGTCGTGTATCTTAACAGCGCTACTTTTCCTCGTAGGGCAACACCGTTACCCTGCCCCCGGTAATAACCAGGACTACCCCGCTTCCGGGAGTCGTCCTTATTTCGTCAATCAGAACCTCGATTTCTTCTTCGGAAAGGGAGGGAATTTCCCCGGTTGTCTCTCCCAGGTAGCGCAGTCGCCGGATACGTGAGCCGAGTTTTTCCTCAACCAGGGAAACAAGCTCCTCGGCTCCATCAGGGGCAATTATGTTGATTCTCTTTTTCCGCGGCAGCTTCTCCGCTCCGAATCTCTGGTCTTGACGCAGGGTACGCCAGTGATATACCAGCACCGGAACTGCCACGAGCAGTGTCTGCAAGCTCCATGCCATGCTGCCCAGAATGCTCGCCCCTGTTTCACCTTGAAGCAGACCATTGAGTACCTGATAAACGATAATTACGAGGTCGGTTGCCACGGCTATTATGGCAATCCCCACCACCAAGTACAGGAAGATACGCCGCGACCTGGCTCCCCGCTCGTTTACACCACCTTCTTCCACCATCCGGAGCGTTTTCCTCCAGAAATAGAGCCAGAGCGGCAACCCGACAATCAGTGACGCCAGGCACATACTCAACTGGTCATACCACCATCCGGACGCAACCACTGCCTCGGTGCTTATTGCTCTGGTCAGGAGGTTCAGCAGTACTCCCAGCAGCAGCGAAACTCCGCTTACCAGGGCGCTCAGGCCTATAAACGACATCAGATAGAGGTAGACTCTCCGGGGAGAGAGATTCCTCTCGCCCAGCTGCTCCGCCTCTTCCCGGGCTACCTTCTGATGGTAGGTCCAGATAGCCGCGGCGACAATCATCATAGGGATAGTCCAGCCGAGGAAAAGGAAATACCCTTCACCGGCGGTGCCGACGCCTTCGAAAGCAAACCCGAACAGGAAGAATAAAAATACAATCAGGGCAGACAGCCCGGCTATCGCGCCGCCGGCTATAGCCAGAACGTATATATACACCTGACGCAGGACAGACTCGATATCCCCCTTCGCCATATAGAACCAGTGAAACCACCAGGTCAGACCGCCGATTATAACCCAGCTCATGTTATACTGAAAATCACGACTCCAGACCGTACCATGAACTACGTCCTCTCCCCAGACAGGCAGGTGGAAAACAGCGGTATTTATGCCCTGTATTATGCCGGCTGACATGGATACCAGCCCGAATCCCGCCAACACATAGATATACCAGCGTCTCAGTGTCTTTGCGTCCGGTGAAGGCTGTCCTTCTCGCTCTTCCAGCCGCCAGTGATAGAACCACAAACTGCCGGTAACTATAATCATAGCCAGGCCTGCCGAGGGGAACCTGTCAAGCGGCACTCCCGACATAAGCCACGATAAGAAGCCGGCGGCGGCGCTGAGACCTATTATCGCCGATACTCCCCGGATAATGTTCAGGTATAATTTGCGTATTACAGATGCTATTTCACCGGTATCTGCGGAGACCTGCCTTTGAGTTGCCCTCCAGAACAGGAGCCAGAGTACGCCGCCGATGACGAGCATCGCCAGACCGAGGCTGAGCTGCGCCATGGCGAAATACCGCCAGGTCTCCCCTTTAAAGAGCAAATCGAAACAGAGAGTCAGCAACGAACCGACTCCACCGGCAAATATACCCAGAGTAATGAAGGATACCGTATAAAAAAACACTCTCTTTACGGTGCTCATTTTATCCTCCTCATCCTATCCGCTAGTTTAAATACAACGGGTAGACAGGTGAAATTATTCTCCAGAGGCCATCCTCGTTTTCAAGCGCGAACGTGTACCTACGGGTACGTACCGGGTCTTCAAAAGGAGTATCGGGACTGAAAATATCCACGGTTACCGGCACAACGGCTTTTGTTTCCGTCACGGATGACTCTCCCAGCGTAGCTTTCCAGGCATTCGTCTGCTTTCGCTGAAGCAATCCCTGATGCCAGTCCTCATAGGTATTATAACGGGACTCCTCACTGGTAGCTGCGGGAGACAGATAGCCATATGCCTGCTCATAGTCCTCGGACTCGATAGCCAGAAAATATCTCTGCACGATACCTTCGGGTGTGTCTTCGGGAAGAAGAGAACCACCGTTTTCGTCGGTCATCGTCAGCACCAGTATTACAGAAACCAACACCAGCACCACGATAGCCGACCCGAAACCCAGTAACCAGCGAGTTGAGGACTTCATTGACACTACCTCCCCCACCCTTGATTAAACTCTATTATAACATTTTATATAGGTTTTCCTTTCCCTTTATAAAAAGGGGGGGGGCTTTGCCCTATAAGTCATTCTGAGGAGTTAGTCTGGGCGAACGACGAAGAATCTCAAATTATACGAAATTAGTAGAGAGATTCTCCCGCCTGCCAAGCCTTGGCGGGCAGGTCGCCCGCCTGAGGCGGACTCAGAATGACGTGAAATTGTTTCTTTTAGGGCAGGTTTAAAAGGGCAAATAAGGGAGATTTAAAATCGCTCTCAATCCCCCTTTACAAAAGTGAGAAGCTATTCTATCTGGAGAGGGGAATAAGGGGGTGAGTGTAAATATCGACCGGTACAAAACGATTTTATCTCGGGCAAGATATGATAATAGTCTGATATAATATAAACAACAGATAGCCGGGTATACAGTGGGAGGCAAAAATGACAGGTATAAAAACAGCCGG
>CAZCMK010000089.1:0-4469 GCA_964499775.1 uncultured Dehalococcoidales bacterium
CGGTTTATCAGGTTCTGCGATGCTTTTAACATACCGATTATCAACCTGGTCGATGTTCCGGGATACCTGCCGGGGAGCGAGCAGGAATGGGGAGGTATCATCAGGCACGGGGCGAAGATGCTTTACGCTTACTCGGAGGCAACGGTACCCAAGATTACCCTCACCATCCGCAAAGCCTACGGCGGAGCTTACCTGGGGATGTGCAGTAAAGACCTGGGGGCCGACTTCGTTTACTGCTGGCCAAGCACCGAGCTTGCCGTGATGGGAGCTGAAGGCGCCGCCCCGATAATATTCAGACGGGAACTTGATAAAGCAGACGACCCCGAAAAGCTCCTGCAGCAGAAGATAGACGAGTACCGGAAAGAGTTTGCCAACCCGTACCGGCCTGCCGAGCACCTGCACATCGACGACGTAATAGAGCCGGCAAAGACAAGGTCGAGACTGATAGAGACCCTCGAGATGCTGCTGGACAAAAAAGAAGAACGACCGGCCAAAAAGCACGGAATCATACCGGCGTAGATTTTACTAATGTTATAATATCTAACTGATCTACCCTGAATACATTAGAAGCATTCCGGACTTTTCTTTGAGAAGAAGAGTCTGATACCGGATTTAGAGAGATTGCTGGTAGAGTAAGGCGGACGAAAAAAGAAATTTTAATCTTTGTTTGAACATACCATAATTGAAACCGCACTTCAGATTCACTATAATCATTCAAAGGTATGGTATGAACAAGGAAGAATTCACTAGTTTTCTCAACTTCGAGATTGATAACTTGCGTAGCGAGATTCAGCGCCCGGGCTGGACTACTTGGGCAGTGACCGGTGCTGTGGCCGCGCTCATATGGGTTCTAATTACTCTAGTCGAAGAAGGCAGATACTCGCTAAAAGCAGTTGCTAGTCTTTTGCTTGTTATATGGTTCTTACATATATCTTATAATTTCATTAAAGGTTATATCAACCAAAGTTCATCCTCACATTCATCTGGAGGACGTTTCATGCCTACCTACATGGTAAGCGCAAATAGATTAGGTATCATCTTGGGGCTTGCGCAATTCGCTTTTCTTCTTATTGTAGTTAAGCAGTTTTCGACAGAACTAGGCGGTTTAGTTACAATAATATCATTTGCTGCCGTTTCGATTTTCTTGTTTTTTGCATTTGCAGCCCTTGTTGTTAGCATTGCCAGATTTCCCATACCCCTTGATACGAGAAATAGACTCTCCTCTGCAGTATTGCCAATCATTTGTTCCATTTTAATGCTAGTTTCAGTTTGGTATCATTCCCGCTTTCTTTGGATTTCACCCGGCGGCACTACTGTATACGACGTGAGGTTTGCCTTGGTAATCGCCGCTATTTTTTATCTCACTTCTAGAGTAGTTTCGGTTCCAAGAGGTGCTCTCACGTTAGATATACTGACAACCATTCGAAGAGAATTCTTACTCGGAAGGATTGAGCTCGACACAGCTTTTCGCCAAGCCGACATAGCACTTGTAGGAATGCGTGCCTCCGACCTGCTTGAAGACTTTGTGGCCAAGCTTTTATCATTGTATCGCGATGCCAATGCGGAATTTACTAATTCTACGTCTTTGCTTGACCAACTGAAGAAAGTACAGTCCGATATTAGAGAAAAGGCTTTACCAGAGCAAGTCGACTCTATGGACCAGCTTTTAGTAGCCTTGGACTCTTCAGTTGAGAAGGTTCACAATATCTTGACATTAGATATCCCTCGTGCTTACAGACCTATTGAGCGACGCTTGATTCCACTCAGTTATTTGGGATTCCTAAAGGATTCTAACGACATTCAGGAATTAAAACAGAAACTTAAAGATTCAAACGATACCCTTAGCAAGCAAGCAGAGGACTTCAGAACCGAGTTCATCAATTTTTGCCAAATTATTCAACTTGACGAATCATAACTAGCTTATTCTCACACGATTATACCGTGCACCCTAACATTTACATACCACATTAGCTTATAAAAAGCGCAGCCTTGTTATCCGTGCTTTATTTAACTCCAATTGGTAGAGCAAACTGGGTTCGAACCGGAATGGGTGTTTAAGAGGGGCGGGCGCCCCTCTTTCTAGTTTCTTCACCTTTCAGAGGTCTTGTCTTAAAAGTACCTCTCTTGTGTCATTCTGAGCCCACCTCAGGCGGACGAAGCAATCTATATAAAATCACAAGAGATTGCTTCGTCGCTACACTCCTCGCAATGACAGTGTAATCAACCATATGCGAACAGAACCGATGACATTTTTTAAACAGCCTCAATCAAGGGGATGGGGTGACAATAAATTTATAGAATCTTTGAGATATCGATTTATGTATGAGATTTAGTGTGTTAAAATTGGACACAATAGTAAATGAGGAATAAGCCCTTGATATATATATTATGGGGTCAGGATGATTACTCTATCGCCCGGGCAGTAGACGGGATAAAGCAGGAACTCGGCGACCAGGCGTCGTTAGCGGCAGGTACCACAACTCTTGAAAACCAGGTATCTCCGGATGAACTGAAAACAGTCTGTGAAACGATGCCGTTTATGACCGGGAAGCGCCTGGTTATCGTCAACGGCCTGCTGGGTCGCTTCGAAACACAGGGCAGGTCACGCCGACAGAGAAAACCCCCAAAAACTAACGGAAATCAGGAAGAAGTGAAAACTTTCAGTAACTCCGTCAACGCGATGCCGGACACCACCGTGCTGGTCCTGGTCGAAGGCGCAATATCCGATAAGAATCCTCTCTTGAAAGAGATTGCCGGCAGGGCGACGGTCAGGAATTTTCCTCTGCCGAAAGAGGCGAAGCTCCGCGAGTGGATACAGAAGAAGATGAAGGATGAAGGCGGCAGTATCTCTCCGAAAGCGGTACAGCTTTTAGTGAGGCTGGTGGGCAGCAACCTGTGGATTATGGCGAGCGAGGTCGAAAAGCTCATCCTCTTTACTGCCGGCCGTACCATCGAAGAAGAAGACGTCAGGGCTGTGGTGGGTTATAATCAGCAGGCGACCGTTTATAACATGATGGACGCCATCCTCGAATTCAAAGCCGAACGGGCGGAGCAGTTGCTCCAGCACCTGTTCCTCAGCGGTTTAGCCCCGGTATATCTGCTCTACATGCTGGCGCGGCAGGTGCAGTTGATAGTAAGAGCTAAAGAGCTGATGAGAAAAAGAGGGACCAACCGGGAGATTCAAAACAGGCTGGGTATAACCTCCGAATATGTCCTGAAAAAAACGATGGAGCAGGCAGGCCGGTATTCTCTGCCAAGGCTCAGAGAAGTATACCGGCGTCTCCTGGATACCGACCTTTCAATAAAGACAGGGAAGTACGACGGGGAACTTGCTCTGAATATACTGGTCGCCGAACTGTGCAGTCAGGGCGGGAGTCGCCCTGTCCAGTCCAGACCGGGAGTGAGATGAAATGGCTAAGAGAGAGAAAGCTATCATAGCCGTCACGATGGGCGATGCTGCCGGTATCGGCCCGGAAATCATCGTCAAAGCCCTTCAGGATGAACAAATATATAATATCTGCCGTCCCCTGGTGGTGGGTGAAAGCAGCGTGATACGGCAGGCAATCAGGCTGGTAAACAGTCCCCTGAAGCTGAATCCTGTAGAGACTATTGATGCTATGGAGGGCAAGCACGGCGTCATCGATCTGCTCGACCTTAAAAATCTCGACGTGAAAGAGGTCGTTATGGGGCATGTAAGCGGGACTTGTGGCGCAGCGGCTATGGAGTATATCGCCAGGGCAGCCGAAATGGCTATGAAAGGTGAAGTGGGAGCCATCAGCACCGCGCCGATTAACAAGGAATCAGTTATACAGGCGGGTTACGAAGATACCGGACATATGAAATTTCTTACCCGCATCAGCAGCACTGCCGACTATGCCGCAATGCTGGTTACCGGTACGCTCCGGGTGGTACATCTCAGCGACCACTATTCGCTTAAAGATGCCTGCGGAATGGTAACCAGGGAGGGTATCCTTGCCAAACTTAAGCTGGTTAATAGTTCATTCCGGCAGTGGGGTTTCGAGCATCCCCATATCGGCGTGGCGGCTCTCAACCCCCACGGTAGCGACGGAGGCCTCTTCGGCTCGGAAGAGGCCGAGCAGATTCTGCCGGCTGTCGAGGACGCTAAGAGTATGGGCATAGACGCCCGCGGTCCATATCCCGCCGATTCGATATTCCCACGTGCTATCGACGGAGAGTTCGACGTGGTGCTTGCCATGTACCATGACCAGGGGCATATTGCCATTAAAGTGCATGGCTTCGAGAAAAGCGTAGCTGTCACTCTCGGGCTGCCGTTCATCCGGACCTCGGTGGACCACGGCACGGCATTCGACATTGCCGGTAAGGGTATCGCCGATTCACAGAGCATGGAGGAGGCAATCAGGACAGCCGTCAACCTGAGTAAAGAGGGCAGGCTTTCATAGAATGGCGAAGGCTCAAGAGAGTCCCGTTTTAGCCGTTGACCTGGGCGG
>CAZCMK010000090.1:0-4235 GCA_964499775.1 uncultured Dehalococcoidales bacterium
CAGGATGAACCCCTTTCCTGCCAGAACCACCGGCATTGGCTGAGAGGCTTTCCTGACAGGAAAGGGGAGAGCACAAATATCAACCGAAATAGAATGATACCGAAAAACGTTTAATAGTGATTGTTTTTGCCGGTTATGCTAATATTTATGGTACTAAATTAACGAATGGAGAATGAAGATGGCGGAAAAAGACAAAATATATAAGTGTCTTAATCCTGTAGGAATTCAGGAGTCGGTGGAACAGCATCCTTTATCGCCTCGCCTCGATAAACTGGAGGGCAAGAATATCACTCTTAGTATCGGCGCCGGAGGCGAGCAGGGTATCCTGATACCCCTGCGCAAAATGCTGCCGGAAAGGTACCCCCAGGTGAACTGGAATATCAGCTTCGCCGCGCCTCACGCCACCAAAGAGGGAAGCATTGCGCTGACCGAAGAAGAGGCTAAAACCACGGACGGCCTCATTCGCGGCGTCGTGTGGTGACATGGGGCTATATGGGAGCAGTTGCCCCACCTGATATCTATTGAAAGAGCGGGAATCCCCAGTGTATTCATCATATTTGAGGACCAGGATGAATGCTGGAAAGAGGCATGCAAGCTGAACGGTATTGCACCTATGAGGCGTGTCTGGGGTTCACGACACGTTCCCGGCCCTGAAGACGTCGATAGCTGGATTGACGACCTGATGGATGCCCTGGTAAGACCATTAACCGAAGAAGAAAAGAATCCTCCACCGTGGAAAGTCTCGAATGAAAGAATACTCTTTGAAGGCACCCTTCAGGAAGCGCATGAATTCTACCAGCAATCAGAGAAAATACCCGCTCTGATGAATGCGCCTATATGTAAATATACGGACGGTCTCCCGATAGTAGTACCCACCGAGGAACTGGTGGAGAAAATGCTCAAGGGGACCAGCCACAAACCGGACGAAATCATCACCTACCAGAAAGACCGCAAGCTCGGAGACCGGATTCAACAGATGGGAAGCTCGGGAAAGGCGGGTGACCCGGTACACTTCATGCCGATGAAACGTACAGCTACCGTTGAAAAGATAGCGACTATCGGCGTTATGGCCGGGTGCAAACCCGAGCACATGCCCTTACTGCTTGCCATCGCCGAATCGGGTGGAGGCTGCGGCGACGGTCGCGGTGGCGGAGCCTATGTCGTCAGCGGCCCGTATGCCAAAGAGATAGAAATGAACTTCGATACCAACGTTCTGGGCCCCGGCAATCCGGCCAACAGGAGTATCGGACGCGCCGCCGAACTTATGTGGCGTAACCTCGGCGGGAATATCCCCAACGTAACAAACTGCGGAGTCTGGGGTAGCGGCCTGCATAACTGCTTCCCGGAGAATGACGACGCTCTACCGCCGGGATGGGCTACTTTGAGGGAAGAGTACGACTTCAAAAAGGATGAGAGCTGCGTCGTTACGATCCAGATGGGCTTTTCCATACGGAATACGGAGTTCATGCCGGGCGGATACCGCGAACTTCAGAAGAGCGGTCACGGCGGTATAGCCAGACGGCTCGGGGTTAAAGGTATTCCCGGTCCGCACAACTGGATGGAATATTTCATCGACCACCTCTGGGCTGACGGTGAAGGGGGCAAAACGTTCCTGATGCTGCCTGAGATGGCTCGTGACCTGCAGATATACGGTTTCAAGTCCAAAGACGCAGTCTACGAGTGGCTCTATGATAAGAGTTTCATGCCTCTTAAAGATTATAGAACTCACCAGTCACCCGACGTCTGGACGAACGGCTGGAAAGCTCCCGAACCCAGGTCGGGAAAGAACTGGCTGGAACTGCCCGAAGACTACATGGTACCGGCTGTAGCCGACCCTTACCAGAACTGCATAATCGTCACCGGCGGCGGTGAAGAGATGTCGCTGTGGACAGGAGGCCGCGGCAGAGAATCCGCATACGGCATAGACGTCTGGCGTTAATCTGCCCGTTATATCTCGTAACACCAGGTAAATAGTGGTAACAGGCCGTTTCCTCAGAATCCCTGAGGAAACGGCCTGGTTTATATTGCAGTAATTCGGTTCACTCCGGCGGTGAAACAGGTCGTAAATATCACCTTTATGATATAATACTAAACCAATAAGGAATTCCCGATATGCAAGCAGTTGAAGTCAGCCACGTAGTCAAATCGTTCGCAGATAAGGTAGCAGTTAACGACCTTTCTTTCTCCGTCTCTCAAGGTGAAATTTTCGGACTTATCGGACCCAACGGCGCCGGTAAGACAACCACTATCAGGATGATGATGGACATCATCAAGCCGGACTCAGGCGAGGTAAACATCCTCGGTGAGAGGTTGGGTGAAGCTACCAAAAACAAAGTCGGCTATCTACCCGAGGAAAGAGGCCTATATAAAAAGCTGAAAGTATCGGAAACAATCACTTACCTCGCCTCGCTGAAGGGCATGAGCAAGCATTCAATCATGGAAAAAGCCGACGAATTACTGAATCAAACGGGTATGCTGGATAATAAAAAGAAAAAGGTCGAGGAAATGAGCAGGGGCATGGGGCAGATTATCCAGTTCATCACCACCATCATCCATGACCCTCAACTGGTTATCCTGGACGAACCCTTTGCCGGTCTCGACCCGGTGAACACCGAACTGATAAAAGATATTTTTCTCGACCTGAGGAATAAGGGTAAAGCCGTCATCCTGAGCACGCACCAGATGTACCAGGTAGAAGAGCTTTGCGACCGTATTCTAATGGTAAACAACGGACAGGCCGTCCTCTATGGTGAACTGAACGAAATAAAATCAAGATACCAGAGTAATTCTGTCATTTTAAATTACCAGGGGGAGCTCGGAGAAGTACCCGGGGTTACCGAGAAGCGTACACACAGAGGCTATATAGAGCTGGTTCTGGATGGAAAGACGACCCCCAAGGAGGTCCTGGCTTATCTGACAAGCCTCGATATTACAATCAACCGTTTTGAAGCGGCCACTCCTTCACTGAACGAAATATTCCTGATGGAAGTGAGAGGACAAGCGTGAACAAGACACTGCTGATATTCCAGCACGAATTTATGCACACGATAAAACGGGTCGGGTTTATTGTCATGACTCTTATCGTCCCGGTTCTAGCTCTTTGTGCAATAGGCATTTCCCAACTGGTATCGGAACTTTCCAAACCAGCGGAAGTCGAAGAAGTAAAAATCGGGTACGTGGATATGGCTGACGGCTTTGAACAATATACCAGCCAGGGGAATATAATACTGATAGAATTTGATACACAGGAAGAAGCTACCGAAGCGCTAATCAGTAAAGAGATTAATGAATATTTTGTTATTCCACAGGACTATACATCGACTGGGTTGGTCAACCATTATACGCTGGAAAAACAGCCGGAAGCACCACCGGCTACAGTAGCCGCCATTAAAAGGTTCCTTACCAGAAATATACTGGCTGGCAAAATACCCGAGGGTACCGTAAATGTAATAGAAGCACCGTTATATCTGATTACCACCAGGCTTACCGAGACCGGCGGCGTATCTACCGAGCAAGGTGGATATGGGAATATAATTATTCCCGCGATTTTCAGTTTCCTGCTGGCTTTCTCCATCATTTTCTCCGCCAACTATATGCTTTCCGGGCTGGTAGACGAGAAGGAGAACCGCCTCATCGAGGTATTGCTGTCTTCTGTTTCCACTCGGCAGCTCATTACCGGCAAGGTACTGGGACTGGGTACCGCCGGGCTGATACAGGTGGGTATATGGCTGGCTTCACTGCCGCTTCTGTTAAAGCTGGCTTCATCTACATTCGGCGGCTTTTTCAGCATGATACAGATACCGGCAAACTTCATCGTACTCGGGCTGGTCTATTTCATCCTGAGTTACCTCTTCTTTGCCATTGTTTCGGCGAGTATCGGCGCTATCAGCACCAATATCCGCGAAGGCAATCAGCTTGTCACGGTGATGACATTACCCATGTTTATACCCGTCTGGTTTTCTTCTCTGCTGTTCTTGTTCCCGAACAGTCCAATCTGGATAGTACTGACTATTTTCCCCATTACGGCTCCCGTCGCGACCATGTTGAGACTGGGTGTGAGTGACGTCGCCGCCTGGGAGATAGTAGCCAGTTTAGTAGTGCTGGCTCTATCTGTTATTACCGCTTTATACCTGTCAATCAAAATTTTCAGGATGTATCTGCTCATGTACGGCAAAAGACCCACTCTGGGAGAAATTATCCGCAATCTCAGAAGCGAATAGTCCGCATAACCCGAA
>CAZCMK010000091.1:0-3900 GCA_964499775.1 uncultured Dehalococcoidales bacterium
GGGGTGAGGTAAGAAAATGTCAACCAATCTAACACGATAACTTTGGTATTATGTTACTACTAATTTCCATACACCGCATGTCATGTATGCTATAATGTCGGGGATTGTGACGTGCATGTAAAAGCTGACCGTGTGAGAGGATATCAAGCCTGAGATGTTAAGCCCGTACCGTGCCCTGGACCTGACGGACGAGAAGGGTCTCCTTTGCGGAAAGATTCTGGCTGACCTCGGTGCCGACGTAATTCATATTGAAAAACCGGAGGGAAACTTCGCCAGGAGGTTGCCTCCTTTTGTAAAAGATAATACCGGCTCCGAGCAGAGTCTCTTCTGGGCTGCCTTCAGCGCCGGAAAAAGAAGCATCACTCTTGACCTGGATACCACTGCCGGAAAGGAAATTTTAAAAAAACTCGCCGCTACCACAGACTTTGTCATCGAGTCATTCGCTCCCGGTTATCTGGAAAGCATCGGGTTGGGATACGAAAAACTCTCTGAAATAAACCCCCGGCTTATTCTGGCGTCCATCTCACCCTTCGGTCAGACCGGACCCTATAGGGATTACAAAGCCGGCGATTTAATAGCTTCGGCAATGGGCGGAATGGTCTACTGCACTGGAGAGCCGGACCGCGCTCCGCTGCGGATAAGCCTTGACCAGGCATATTCACAGGCAGGCATTCACGCTGCCGTGGGACTCCTGATTGCCCTGCATAACCGTATGAAAACGGGACGGGGACAGTGGGTGGACGTTTCCATGCAGGAAAGCATGGTTCGGACGCTGCATACCCAGTTGCCGTACTGGGAATACGGCAATCGAGTTGTCCAGAGGTCGGGGGTACGGCGGTTCAGGGGAGGAGTCTCGACCCAGGAAATCTGGCCCTGCAAAGACGGTTTTGTTTCCTGGATGTTTTTCGGAGGTGCCGTCGGGACCAGACAGATGCAGATTATGGTGGAGTGGATGGAGAGCAAGAGGATGGCGGGTAGACTCAGTGATGAGATACAGGACTGGTCGGCGCTGGACCTGACCAGCGTTTCTCCGGAGAAAATAAAAGCCTGGGAGGAGGTAATCGGCATCTTTTTCCTGGCTCATACCAAGCAGGAGCTTTATAAGGAAGCCCTGGAAAAGCGCATACCCCTGACACCTCTGAATGACATCTCGGATGTCGCTGAAGATGAGCAGCTCAAATCCAGAAATTTCTGGGTCGATATCGACTATCCCGGACTGGATACGGCGGTGCGTTATCCCGGGTTCCTCTTTCTGACTACCGAAGAGGAGTGTCTGCCGGCAGTGAGGGGCAGGGCGCATTTTCCCGGCGAGCACAATGAGGAAGTTTACCGCAGAATACTCAGTATCGGTGAAGATGAACTGGACTCGTTGAGGGAGGACGGCGTTATTTAGGTAATTAAAATGGAAAAGATGGCGCTTGAAGGACTGAAGGTTCTGGATTTCAGCTGGGCGTTTGCCGGGCCGTTTATTGGCGCCTATCTGGGTGATTACGGAGCCGAGGTTATCAAGGTAGAAAGCAACTCCAGCCTCGATATCACCAGGGTAACGTCTCCATACAAGGATGGAGTTACCGGTGTTAACCGCTCCGGCTGCTTTCTCGTTGCCAACAACAGCAAGCTAAGTATTACCCTGAACCTGAAACATGACCGTGCTCCCGAAATTATCGAGAAGCTTGTGAATTGGGCGGATGTCGTGGTTGAAAACTTCGGGGCGGGAGTTATGGAGAGGCTGGGACTGAACTACGATGAGCTGAAAAAGATAAAACCGGATATTATTATGCTCAGCGCCACTATCCAGGGGCAGAGCGGGCCGAACTCGGCTTTCGCTGGTTACGGCTGGAATACGGTGGCTCTGACCGGAATCGGCAATCTTACCGGCTGGCCCGACAGGTCGCCGGTGGGGACTTTACAGGCTTATCCGGATAGCGTGGTGCCCTGGTTCGGGGTTACCGCCATACTTGCCGCTCTTGATTACCGGCGCAGGACCGGACGGGGCCAGTATATCGATATCAGCCAGTACGAGACCACCTGCCAGCTTCTGGCTCCGCTGATACTGGACTACACCATCAATGGAAACATCGCGATGCGTGACGGGAATAAGTCGCCTTACGCTGCACCGCACGGAGTGTATCGCTGCTGCGGCGAGGACAGGTGGTGTGCTATAAGTGTCTTTACGGATAAGGAGTGGGAGGCTTTCTGCAAGGTTCTCGGCTCGCCGGCCTGGACAAACGATGAGAAATTTGCCTCGTTCCAGGGAAGGAAACAGAACGAAGAGGGGCTGGAAGAGTTCATAGAGCAGTGGACTGTAAACCTTACCCCTGAACAAGTTATGACTCTACTCCAGGAAGCGGGTGTTCCCGCCGGAATCGTGAAAACAAACAGGGAAATATATGAAGACCCTCAACTGGAGCACCGCGGGTATTTTAAGCGGGTGGAGCATCCTGAAATAGGCCTTTGCTACCAGCAGGGGTGGCCCGTCAAGCTATCGGAAAGTCCGGTTAATATCAGACCCGCTCCCTGCCTGGGAGAGCATAATGAGTACGTGTGTACTGAAATTCTGGGTCTATCAGACGAAGAATTCGTGTCTTATCTCAATGACGGTATCTTTGAATAGAATTACACCTTTGTTGCCATCATTTTACATAAAATATCCACAGCCTGTTCGGCAAAGGTCTCGTCATTGATGTGGGCATCTATCTCGATAACTTTTACATCGGGTTTAAGGTCGTTTTTCAACGCTTGGACGAAAGCCTTATCCGCTTCGGGGTCGTAAAGGTTCTTACCCTCTTTGTTCCCCGGAGAGAACCCTTTCAACGGTATCAAGACGGCTGTCGGCCCGGCAGCTTTATTGAGCTTCTCAACCATGATTTTTCCCGCCGCCGCCATCTCTTCCTTGTTTGCCCGGACTATGGCGACCTCCGGAGTGTGCCAGAAAAGTTTCCTTTTCTTTATATCTTCGGGTATCTTTTCAGGCGGGCTGTATGCTATAAAATCCAGGCAGCCCGGGACTATTACCTGTGGTATGCCTTTGCTCCCCGCCGTTTCCAGCCTTTCCGGCCCCGCGTCATAATAACCCCCGAAAACACGGTCAATCAGTTCGTGAGTAACCAGGTCGAGTACGCCGTCAATCAGTCCCTGTTCTATCGTTTCCTCCATTGCCCGTCCGCCGGTACCGACTGCATGGAAAACCACCACTTCGAAGCCGCTGTTTTCCAGGAGCTCCTGGACTTTAAAAGCTGCCCGGTTTATTCCTCCCATGGCGCTCATGGCGATAACCAGTTTATCCGAGGCTTCAAACCCAGGATTTGCCGCTACCGCGCCCATCACCGCTCCGGCGGCATAGGCTAGCAGCTTTTTTGTCATCCGGTTCAACCCGGCTATATCGGTGACGGAATGGATTACGGTTATATCACTTGTGCCCACATACGGGCGCATATCGCCCGATGCCACGGTACTGACCATAACCTTCGGTATTCCGAACGGCAACGCTCTCATCGCGGCAGTGCCTATAGCCGTACCCCGCGACCCGCCCAGGCACATTATGCCGTCCAGCTTCCCGGAATCATGCAGTTTTCGGGCGATTGCGGACGCTCCCTTCATCATAATTTCTATTTCTTTACTTTCATCCGAGCGGTCAACCACATCCTGTATATTCACGCCGGCAGCCCCGGCGACTTCTTCACGGGTAATGTCCGGTTTGAACCGGGGAGTGCCGCGCGTTCCGGTATCCACCATGATGACGTTAAAACCGCCGCTGGCTATTTTATCCCTGACATAAGCGTATTCTTTCCCTTTGCTATCGAGGCGTCCCATCAATACTATCGTTTTCTTCTGTTTCGCCATATTCAGATTCTCCAGTCAGTCCATAACTTACCACTCCATAAAGCAGGTGTCAAAAAT
>CAZCMK010000092.1:0-3782 GCA_964499775.1 uncultured Dehalococcoidales bacterium
TGAGGGAATATATCGAGTAGAGCGTCTAAATCGTCGGTAATTACCTTCTGCAAATTTCCTCCCGCTGTTGCCGGATACACCTGCTGACAACAGCTTATCTTGCTTTGTCCCTGAGCACTCTCCTCAGGACCTTTCCTACCTGCGTTTTCGGTATCTCCTCTATGAACTCGACCTTTCTTATTCTCTTGTAAGCCGAGACTTTCTGTTTGCAGAATTCTATAAGTTCATCTTCGCATACGGAGTGCTCGTCTTTCAATACCACATAAGCCTTCGGCAGTTCACCGGCGAGTTCGTCCGGTTCGCCTACCACGGCGCATTCCCTGACCGCAGGGTGCTCGTAAAGCACGGCTTCCACTTCAGCCGGGGCGATTGTGTAACCTTTATACTTAATTATCTCTTTCTTACGGTCGACTATGTAGAAATAACCTTCTTCGTCCATCTTCGCCAGGTCTCCTGTATAGAGCCAGCCGTCCCTTAGCGTTTCCCTGTTCTCCTCCGGCCTGTTCAGGTATCCTTTCATCACCTGCGGTCCTTTGATTATCAGCTCGCCGACTTCACCCGGCGGGAGTTCGATTTCACCGGTCTCTTCATCGACGATACGGGCATCGGTATCGGAAATGGGTATTCCTATCGTTCCCGGTTTTATCCTCTCCGGCGGCGAGGTATGGGTTTCCGGGGATGCCTCGCTCAGACCGTAGGCTAGAATCATCCTGACGCCGGTGATTTTTTCCCACTTCTCTTTGATATCAGGCGGAATCGGCATTGCTCCCGCCTTGACGTATCTCAAACTCGATAGGTCGTATTTCGTGATAGACGGGCTGTTAATAAGCATGGTGTAAAGCGAAGCGGCGCCGTGGAGCAGGGTAGCCCTTTCCTTTTCGATTGTTGCCAGCAGCTCGTCCGCGTCGTAGCGCGGCATCGTGACGACTCTCGCTCCGGTGTATATCGGTGAGTTTACGCATGTGCAGGCTCCCCAGCTATGGTAGAAGGGCAGCAGTCCGATGATTACATCGTTTTTACTCCATTCCAGCCAGGCTGCGTTCTGGATGGCATTGGCTACCAGGTTATAGTGGGTAAGCATGGCTCCCTTGGGAAACCCGGTAGTCCCGCCGGTATATTCTATTGCCGCAATGTCTTCTCTCGGGTTCAAGTCGATAGCGGGAGGGCTGGGCGGATACTCCGTCAGTATCCTCTCCAGCGAGACCGCTCCTGCCATATCTGCGGAGTCGGTTAACACAACCGCTTTTAGGCTCGTTTCGTCCCTGGTTTCTACTATCACGGGGTAATGCTCTTTATTGCTGATTATAGCGACAGCCCCGGAATCGTTAAGCTGGTGTTTGAGTTCGTCCTTTTTGTACATGGGGTTTGCCGGAGCGACCGCTGCGCCTGCTTTTAAAACTCCATAGTAGCCGATGGCATACTCGATTCCATTGGGGAGGAAAAGAACCACCCTGTCCCTGGCTTTCACTCCCAGCTCGCCAAGCGCGGCAGCCAGTTGACCGGTCTGCCTGTCCAGTTCTCTATAGGTTATTTTGTTATCGCGGTAGCTGAAAGCGGTGCTGTCCGGGTATTTATTCGCTGTTGCGGTCAGGAACTCGAAAAGCGGCACTTCGGGGTAGTCGATGTGCCGGGCTATGCCTTCCGGCCAGAATTTAAACCACGGTCTGTCGTCGGGGATATTCAAGCGGTGCTCCTTCTCATAATCTTGATTTACTATGCCTTTGAGCTTGCCTTGAGTTCGTCCATGGTAAACAGAGAGAGCAGTTCCAGCCCTTCCTTTTTAAGGTTGCCCCTGCTTCTCTCGTCACGCTCGATAACGCACAGGACGTACTCGACCCTGGCTCCGAGCTGTCTCAGGTCTTTCGTGCTCAACACTATCTGTCCGCCGGTGGTTACCACGTCCTCGATAACACACACGTTTTTCCCGGCTATGTCCGTGCCCTCGGCGAGTTTGCAGGTGCCGTATTCTTTCGCCTTTTTTCTGACGAAAACGACGGGTAAACCCGTCCGTGCGGACAGGACGGTGGCGATAGGAATACCTCCCATCTCAAGACCGGCGAGTACCTCCGTGCCCTCGGGGATAAGCTGTGACACTTGAATACCAATCTCCGCCAGTAACGCCGGGTCCGACTCGAACAAATATTTATCGAAATACTCGTTCGATGTTTGCCCCGAACGTAGCTTGAAACTCCCCTCTAGGTGGGAGGCTTGGTATATCTTCGCAGCCAGCTCTTTTCTGTCCATTTGCGTTTACTGTTTCCCAGATACGATATCGAGAAAATACCGGTGAAATCGGAGGTCGTCGGTTAGCTCGGGATGGAATGAGGCAACCAGCAGCTTATTCTGCCTGGCGGCTACGGCTGTGCCGTCCTCCAGCCTGGCAAGCACATCCACGTTGCTGTTCGAACGCTCGATTACCGGCGCCCGGATGAAAACGGCGGGGAATGGTTTCTCTCCGAGCACGGGAATATCAAGCTCTGTTTCGAAACTATCTACTTGTCTGCCGAAGGCGTTACGCCTGACTTTGATATCAATCAGCCCGAGCGGCTCGACATGCGAGTCCGGTATTTCTTTAGCAAGGAGTATCATGCCGGCGCAGGTACCGAGTACCGGCAGGCCATTTTCAGCAAGCTTCTTAATCTCACCCAGCAGGTTATAGTCTTTCATCAGTTTGCTGATGGTTGTACTCTCACCGCCGGGAATAATAAGCCCGTCCAGACCTGCCAGTTCCCGGGGCAGACGGACGGGCAAAGACTCCACTCCCAGTTTATTCAATATATTTATGTGCTCTACAAAGGCTCCCTGCGATGCAAGGACACCTATTTTCATGCCTGTATCCTCTGTTTATCCGGTAACTCTCTTATACTACCATCCTCTTGATGCCAGCAGTTCCTCGGTGGGAATCTGTTTAATATCCAGGCCAGCCATCGCTTCTCCCAGGTTCTTGGAGACCTCGGCGATGATTTCAGGGTCCTGGTAGTGGGTGGTGGCTTTAACGATAGCTTTCGCCATGACATCGGGATTGCTGGACTTGAATATACCCGAGCCGACAAAGATGCCGTCGGCACCGAGCTGCATCATCAGAGCAGCGTCGGCGGGAGTGGCTACACCTCCGGCGGCGAAATTCACCACCGGCAGCTTCCCCGTTTTGTGCACTTCCTCCACCAGTTCGAAAGGCGCTCCCATCTCCTTGGCGGCTTTCATAAGCTCTTCCTGGGGGGTGTTTGTTAGCTTGCGGATGCTGTCCATCACGGCACGTATATGCCTGACCGCTTCCACGATGTTGCCCGTACCGGCTTCTCCCTTGGTCCTTATCATAGCTGCTCCCTCGCCGATACGGCGCAGGGCTTCACCCAGGTCGCGGCAGCCGCAGACGAACGGCACTTTAAAGTCGTGTTTCCAGACATGGTGGCTCTCATCGGCAGGGGTGAGTACTTCGGACTCGTCGATGTAGTCGACACCAAGTGCCTGTAACGCCTGTGCTTCCACGAAGTGTCCTATACGGCATTTTGCCATTACCGGGATGGTGACCGATTTCATGATGGCTTCGATTATTGTGGGGTCTGCCATGCGGGCAACTCCGCCGGCAGCCCTGATATCGGCCGGGACTCTCTCCAGCGCCATTACCGCGCAGGCGCCGGCGTCCTCGGCAATCTTGGCGTGCTCGGGAGTGACTACGTCCATGATTACCCCGCCTTTCAGCATCTGGGCGAGCCCGGTTTTAACTTTCCACGTTCCGGTTTCTATATTTTTTTCTTTAGCCATGATTCGCACTCCTATAT
>CAZCMK010000093.1:0-1236 GCA_964499775.1 uncultured Dehalococcoidales bacterium
CGCCCCGACCAGAGTAGTTCTAAATAATCTAGACCTTTAATTTAATACAGGGTGTATTTTTATATAAAATCTTGACTCACCGGAATTATCTTTGCCCGGCAAATATCCGATATAGATGCGTGGGTCCATACCTTGGTGTCGTTTGCGATTTTCTGCCTGTTATCAGGCAGCATGTATATCGTTAATGATGTCGTTGACATTGAGAGAGACAGGGTAAACCCGCAGAAACGGGTGAGACCGATTGCATCTGGAAGGTTAAGCGTTAGGTATGCTCTGCCGACGGCGTTTTTCCTCTTCCTGGTTGCTCTGACCGGTGCCTATTTTGTTAATACCGCTTTTCTGTTTTCAGCCGTTGCCTATCTTATACTGACCCTGTTATATTTGTTTTTACTAAAACGCTACAGCATCGTCGACCTGCTGGCTATCGCCGGTGGGTTTGTCATTCGGCCTATTGCCGGGTGCCTGGCGATTGGCGTCACTATTTCACCATGGCTGATTATCTGCTCTTTTCTCCTTGCCCTGTTCCTGGGACTGGCTAAAAGGAGGCATGAACTGGTAATGCTCGGTGATAACGCGTCCAATCACCGCGAAGCCGCCAGGGAGTACTCGAGTGCCATGCTGGACCTGTTGATTAGCAGCACTTCCGGAGCGCTAATAATTGCCTATTCGGTGTATACCTTCTTTGCCCACCATTACTTCATGATGTTTACCATACCGTTCGTAGTGTATGGACTTTTCCGGTATCTTGTCCTGGTTCATTCACAGAAATACGCGGGTAGGGCTGAGATAGCCTTCAGGGATAAAGGTATGCTGCTTTGCATGGCTTTGTGGCTGATATTTGTGGTTTTGATACTTTTTCTATCACCGGAACTGGAAATAGCCGGAGCATGAAAATACAGCGTTATGCCTTCACTGAATAATTCCGGAATATGTACCGTGGAAAGATAAGGTTCCTGCTAATGAAGTACGATTTACACATCCACTCGGAATTTTCTTCAGATGGCACCCTGAGCCTGGAGGAAATCGTGGAACTCGCTAAAAAAAGAGGGCTCGATGGTATCGCTATCACCGACCATAATACCGTGAAAGGCGGCCTGGAGGCGAAGAAATACGAGACGGACGATTTCGAGATTATTATCGGCGCCGAGGTTATGACGGAGCGCGGTGAAGTAACCGGACTTTTTCTCTCGCGGGAGGTTGCAGCCCGGGACTTCCGCAGTGTTGTTGCCGATATTA
>CAZCMK010000093.1:1336-3445 GCA_964499775.1 uncultured Dehalococcoidales bacterium
TCTGGTTAATCATCATTCTCGCCGTCGCCGTATACCTGCTTATGAGTGTCTACGCGGACTTCGGCAGTCTGGCCGTAGCTCTGAAGGATTTTCAACTGGCGCTGCTGCCGGCTGTGTTTGTTCTCACCATAATAAATTACCTCTTCCGTTTTCTTAAGTGGGACTTTTTTCTGAAACGCGCCGGCGTGAAACTGAAGGTAAAAAACAACCTGTTCGTCTTCTTCAGCGGGCTGTCTATGATTGTGACCCCGGGTAAAGTGGGAGAAGTATGGAAAGCATGGCTCATCAAACGAATCGATAACACAGAACTGAGCAGAACCATACCGGTGGTGTTTGTTGAGCGGGTTACCGATGTCACAGGTCTTTTGCTGTTGTCAATAATCGGTGTTTTTATTTTTAAGCAATGTGTCTATCTTATCATAGTCCTGGTTGCCCTCTTAACGTTGTGTTTCATTGTTATCAGGTCGCGCAGGATTTCACGGTGGATAGTATCATTTCTGGAAAAAAGGGCTGGTAAGTATGCCGAAAACATCCAGCTTATACACCGGACACTGACGGATTTGATGGAGCCGAAGGCTCTGGTGAGTATGACTTTGCTGAGTGCCTTTGCCTGGTTCTTTGAATGCCTGGGAATGTATATTGTCGTTCTCGGCTTCGGCGAGTCTATCGGTATACTGCAAT
Organism: uncultured Dehalococcoidales bacterium; assembly: GCA_964499775.1. Taxonomy (GTDB): domain Bacteria; phylum Chloroflexota; class Dehalococcoidia; order Dehalococcoidales; family UBA2162; genus MGML01. The sequence goes on from CAZCMK010000093.1 coordinate 2,018, forward strand.
CAACGTTCATATTCAGTTTTTCCTCCCTGGCAGGTGCTGTGAGCATGATACCCGGCGGACTGGGAGTAGCCGAGGTGAGTATTTCGGGCCTGTTAAGATTTTTTGGTTTCGGGCCGGCCATAGCAGTGGGGATAGCAATGATAATCAGGTTCGGCACCCTGTGGTTCGGTGCTTTTCTGGGTTTTCTGGTTTACATATTGTTCAGGCATAGAGTCTACCGCCTGCGAGAGAAGAAAGCTGCATCAGGAGATTCAAGTGGAAACGAAGAATAATATTCAAAAAATCCTTGTTACCGGTGGTGCCGGGTTTCTGGGAATTAACCTGTGCCGTTATCTGGTGGAGAAAGGGTATCATGTTACCAGCCTGGATATTGCCGGGTTTACCTATCCGGACATGGCAGGCAGGGTCGAGGTCATTAAAGGGGACATCAGAAACTATGATGAAGTAGCCGGAGCGATGCACGGTATAGACGTCATCGTGCATCGTGCTGCTGCATTGCCTTTATACACGAGAGAGGAGATATTTGCCACCGACGTGGAGGGTACGGGTAATATACTGAAGGCGGCGGATGACCTTGGAGTGGAACGGGTAATCTTTATATCATCGACGGCGGTGTACGGGATTCCCGACCACCATCCCCTCTATGAAAATGACCGCCTTGCTGGTGTGGGACCTTACGGCGAAGCGAAGATTCTGGCGGAAGAGAAATGCCTGGAGTACCGGCAGAAAGGGCTATGCGTGTCTGTCCTCCGCCCTAAATCATTCATCGGGCCGGAACGCCTGGGGGTCTTTGCTATCCTGTATGACTGGGTCCGGCGAGGCAAGAACATTCCTATCGTCGGCAGCGGTAAGAACAGGTACCAGTTACTCGATGTTGAAGACCTGTGCGAGGCAATTCACCTCTGCATCACCGGGCGGCGTGATGTAGTTAATGATACCTTTAATATCGGGGCAAGAGAATTTACAACGATGAAGGAGGATTTTGGCGCGGTGCTGGGATTTGCCGGGTACGGTAAGAATATAGTCGGGGTGCCTGCCAGACCACTGGTACTCCTCCTGCGTCTGCTGGAATTACTGCATTTATCTCCTTTATACAAGTGGGTGTATGAGACCGCTGCCGAGGACTCTTTCGTTTCTATCGATAAAGCCGAGAAACTACCGGGGTTTACGCCCAGATATTCCAACAAGGAAACACTGATAAGGAGCTACCAGTGGTATCTGGAGCATTACAACGAATACGAAGATACCGGCGTTTCACATCGGTCTCCCTGGAAACAGGGAATACTGGCATTCATCAGATTTTTCTTCTAACCGAGCGTAAATATTCATTCACCGATTATAAAAAAGGGGGGGGTGCCTCTGGCGCCCCCCCCTTTTTCTTACGTGTGTTCTAATCCTGTGTTAGGCTGTTCTCCGCCTCCACCAGTA
>CAZCMK010000094.1:0-3420 GCA_964499775.1 uncultured Dehalococcoidales bacterium
CATTTAGCTTGAAAACAAAGTCTACCCTTCCTGTAGCTACTTTTACCTCTTCCGCAACTTCGTCACGTTTATAAATATCCCAGCCCAGGGCATTGAATAGGGGCATGATAAAGATACGGCGGGTATCAGCCTCAGAGTATTCTTGAATTTTTTTAGGAGTGAGTTTCTGGTATTCTGCAACTAAGTCAGATACTTTTAGTTTTGCTTCCTCTTTTGTCATTTTTAATCCCCTCCCCACTCGCTTCCCTGATTATACCACTCCATATCCCTATGTTTGCCAGCATCTACCCTGCTGGCATTTTCTGGCTATAAATCTGCCCGCGGGCATTATATATTTTACATAACCTGAAAAACAAATCGAGCCTGACCGAGGCTGACTTGTTCCCCTGGTTTTTACTACAGGTTTGCCAGCCGTCTTTCTCCCAATTCCCTGATTATACCGCGCTCGGTGATGATGGCGGTGATGTACCGGTGGGGGGTGACGTCGAAGGCGGGGTTCTCCACCTCCGTCCCACTCGGGGCTATCTGCACTCCCCGGATATGCGTCACCTCTTCCGGCTTTCGCTGCTCTATCGGTATCTCCTCGCCTTTAGCCAGCGAGGCGTCGATGGTGCTGACAGGAGCGGCGATGTAGAAGGGCACCTCATTCTCTTTTGCCAGCACCGCCAGGGTGTAAGTGCCTATCTTGTTGGCGGTATCGCCGTTGGCGGCAATCCTGTCGGCTCCGGTAATTACGCAGTCGATTCTCCCCCTGCTCATAAAGTACCCCGCCATGGAGTCCGTAATCAGGGTAACGGGGATACCCGCTTTCTGAAGCTCCCAGGTGGTCAGCCGCGCTCCCTGTAAAAGGGGTCGGGTCTCATCGGCAAAGACCTTTACGTTCTTGCCCTGTTCCTTCGCCCTGATAATCACTCCCAGGGCGGTGCCGTAACCGGTAGTCGCCAGAGGTCCGGCGTTGCAGTGAGTGAGTATGGCAAAGCCATTCTCTATAAGTTCGGCTCCGAAGTCGCTGAGCTTCTCCGTCGCCTCCGCCTCCTCGGCGTGTATTTTTTTAGCCTCTTCAACCAACGCCTTCTTAATTTCCTCTACCGTCCCGCCGGCTTCCGCCACCTTGTCCATCCTTTCCACGGCGAAGAAAAGATTTCTGGCGGTAGGCCTGGTGCCGGCTATAGCCCGGCTTACCCGGCGGTACTCTTCTATAAAATCTTCCTGAGAGTCAGAGGTGATTTTTAAGGCGCCAATGGCTATTGCGTAACCTCCGGCTACTCCTATAGCGGGAGCGCCCCTTATTTTCAATTCTGTGATGGCTGAGGCTATATCCAGGTAGCTGTCCATCTCCAGATATATCTCCTCCAGAGGAAGCCTAGTCTGGTCCAGAATCTTTACCCTGTCACCCAGCCATTCAATCGGTTTTACAGTCATTAGCTACGCATCGTCAATTATATTTATTCATTGCCGCTACCAGGCCTTCGGTCATAAGGAGCAGGACGGCTTCACTAACCACGGGGATAATTCCCGAGATTTCCTCCCTTTCTTCAGGGGTGAAGTCACTGAGCACGTATTCGGTAATATCATCCTCGGAGATTTCCGCTGATTCTTCTGTGGCAGCAGGATGTCCGATACCTATACGTACGCGAAGGTAGCCCGGACTTCCCAACTCGTCGGTTACCGACTCTATACCCTTGTGTCCGCCGGCACCGCCGCCTTTACGGATTCGGATTTTGCCTGTAGGCAGGTCGAGGTCGTCGTGAATAATAATAAGGTCGTCAGGGCTGATGTGATACCTTTTTAAAAGCCGGCCGATTGACTCCCCGCTGTTATTCATGTATGTCTGAGGTTTTGCCAGTATTACTTCGCTTTCAGCAACTTTCCCCGAGCCTGTACGGGCTCTACCCCGGCTTTTATTGAATTTAATATCCTGCGTACGGGCAAAATGATTCAGGCACATAAACCCCAGGTTGTGGCGGGTTTTCTCGTACCTGCGTCCCGGATTGCCCAGACCTGCAATTAGCTTCATGTTTTCTATGACCCTATCTTCATGATAAGCTCTATTTCAGGGCTACGAATATACTCCTTATCCAGAGATGCCAGACTATATCGACTTCTCTGAAGCCGGCGTCTTCTATCAATTCCAGCCATTCCCGGTAGCTGTGCCAGTTAATGTTTGCCCTGCTATCGGTCTCCTCAAATCTTGCTCTGAATTCCTGGAAATCCGGCGGGCGGTTTCCCTCTTCAAGCTGCCCGTAGGTAAACTCAACGCGAAATACGTCCTCCATCTCGGCTATCCGCGGCGATGCAGACCGGTTCCCCATTCCGGCAATAAATACGCCGTTGTCTTCCAGGTGGTTATAAATTTCCTTGAGAAACAGGAACATTCTTGCATCTGACAGGTAGTGGAGTGCGGCGAACGACGTGATGAAATGGTATTTCCAGTCTATGTCCGGCATCCAGAACCGCCTGTCATTAAAATCACCGACAAATCCGGTGAACCGATTACGATATTCGGGAATCAACCTGCTTTTGGCGACTTCGACCATCTCCCGGGATGAATCGACCCCGATAACAATGCTGTTTGGCACTCTATCGAGTATATATTTCGTCAGGGTCGTGTCGGCCCCCGGACCGCAGCCGATATCGAGTATTCCGGGCGCGTTTATCGAGTTCACCCTGCAGAAATAGTTGATTATCCTTACTATACTGGCAAGACCTTCCTCTTTTTTCTCCGAAGCCAGTTTCTGCTGGTATTCGTACCTTTCTACTATTTCATCCTGCCAGAACCGCTGGTTTCCGCCCGGATGTGCCATTCCTCTATCATCTTCCGGCATTCTCATACCTGCTATTTCTCTCCTATCATTTTCAAAAATTCATCCTCTGTAAGTCTTTCGGTATTCCACCTTTCAGCCTGGTTCAGTTTGCTATCACCAGGGTCGGCTCCCACTACCAGATAAGCTGTATTGCGGGTAACACTGCTCTTTGCTGTTCCGCCGAGGGCTTTTATTATAGCTTCCGCTTCCGCTCTGCTGGACGACTCAAGCTTTCCGGTGATTACGAACTCCATGCCGGACAGGGGTAAATTTTCCGTTACGGTTGTCTCCCTCCTCGGACGCACTCCCGCCTTTTTCAATCTTTCTATGATGTCAAGATTCTCTTCATGTCTGAAGAAGTCAACTATACTTTCGGCGATTTTAGGCCCGACGGCGGGAATATCCATCAGTTCTTCATAAGTGGCTTTAGCCAGCTCATCAAGATTATGATAATACCCGGCGATGATTTCCGCCATGCCACCACCGACATGGCGTATTCCCAGAGCGTATATTAGCCTTACCAGCGGCACCTCTTTACTCTTTTCGATGGCATCAAGTAAGTTGTCGACGCTTTTTTCACCCATACCTTCCAGGTTTAGCAACAGCTCTCTTTTAT
>CAZCMK010000095.1:0-3383 GCA_964499775.1 uncultured Dehalococcoidales bacterium
CCGTTGTCGCATGCTACCAGGGATGCCCCGACACAGCCTCCCAGAAGTTCGGCCAGCTTCTCGAGTGTACCGAAACCTTCAGGACCTCCTATGCCCCTGCCGCCGGCTACGATAACCTCCGCCTGGTCGAGGCGTATCATCTTGAGGTCGGCTTTAGCCGTTCCTGTTACCCTGGCTTGTCTTCCGGCGGAAACTGGTTTCGGAGTGACGGTTATAACCTCTGCCCTGTTGCCGGTCCTGGGAGATTTTATTTCCGATACACCCGGACTCACCGTAGCAATATGCGGTTTTGCGGAAGAGCACACTATTTTAGCCTGTAGCCTGTCGTTATAAACGGGTTTCGTCCCCAGCAGCAGGCCGTCATCATTCACGTCAAGGGAAACGCATTCTGAAATCAGTCCCGTTTCAAGTCGTGCCGCCAGCCCGGAGGCTATGTCGCTGCCGAACGGCGTGGCGCCGCATAATAAAATGTCCGGTTTTTCTCCCTCTATGAGACCGCAAAGTGCCTCCGTGTAGGCTTCGGTAGCGTATCCTCTTAATGTTGAATCGTTGATGGCGTATATCTTACCCGCGTTATGGCTGGCGAGACTATCCGCCATGTCGGCTGCCTGTTCGCTGAAAATTACCGCGCAGAGACCTCCACCGAGCTTGCTGGCGATTCTTTGTCCCGCCGATGCCAGTTCGAGAGCTATGTCCTCCAGCTCCCCTTCTCTGTGTTCCGCCAGAATCCAGACTTCCTTACTTAAAGCCATATCTTTACCTTACTGCTTTAACCCTGTCTTATAACGCCCCTCCCACTCTGGCGCCCTCCCAGATTGAGTCCCGCAGAGTGCGGGGAGAAATACACTGACCGGCAATGTGAAGCTCCTTTACCTCGCCTTTAAGAGAGTAATATAGAGCGTCGTCGGCTTTTCCGCTTGTTGCTATTACGACGGTATCGACCTCTTTTATCTGTCTCTTGGCGTCGGTCAATATGTTGAAGGCGGTCACCGCATTCCCCTTCACTGCTTTTATATCGGTCAGTACCGATATGGTTACGCCTTTGCTCAGCAGTCTTGAATAAATAAGCTCCAGAGTGCCTTCTTCCAGGTGGCTGCCGGCAAAGATAGCCGGAGTCACTATCTCCACGTTTACTCCCCTCTCCGCCAGGAAATCGGCTACGCTTAGTGCCTGCATGTGGTACTGGTAGTCCACGATTACCACGTTGTTTCCCACCTCCACCGTTTCCAGGAGTACTTCCCGCGTATTGACCACGTTGCCGCCTTCTATTACCAGTGATTCCGATGTCGTCGGCAGCGAACCCGTGGCTATGACCACGGCATCGAAGTTCTTTTCCTTGACCGTTTCCCTGGTTACCTCGGTGCCCAGGTGAACCTCGACGTCGAGGACCTTCATCTGGTTCGTGTAATACCTGACAAGCTCTGCGTAGTCCACTCTGCCGGGCGCCCTGGCTGCTATGTTTAGCTGCCCTCCCAGTTCGTCATCCTTCTCATAAAGCGAGACCTTGTGGCCTCTCAGGGCGGCGACCCTGGCGGTCTCCAGGCCTGCTGCGCCGCCGCCGACCACCATCACGCTCTTTTCGGTTGTCGCCGGCGTTATGCCGAACATTGCTTCTCTTCCTGCCTCGGGATTAACCACGCAGGTAAGAGGCGTCATCCCTTCGAACAGAGGTAACCAGCAGGCGTCGTTACAGGCAATACACTTGCGGATGAGACTTTCCTGCCCCGCTTTCGCTTTGTTCGGCAGTTCGGGATCGGCGATGAGAGGTCTGGTCATGGCGGTCATATCCGCCAGGTTGTCCTTGAGTACACGCTCGGCAACCGCAGGGTCGTTGATTCTGCCTCCGGCGAACACCGGCAGATTTACCGTTTCCTTGATACCCGCCGCCAGTTGGACGAATGGACCCAGCGGAAAAAACATGGGGGGTACGTGCATCGCCAGCGATGTTCCGGCGCCGACGTTTATATAGTCCAGCCCGCCGCTGGCTTCCAGACGGGGCGCTATGTCTTTCATATCGTCCAGTGTAATACCGCCGTCCATGAACTCATCGCCGTCGACCTTGATTCCGACGACGAAATCGGGACCTGCGGCTGCCCTGATTGCTTCTATGATTTCCAGGGGAAATTTCAGGCGTTTTTCGACACTGCCCCCGTAATCGTCATTACGCTGGTTATAGAGTGGACTGATAAACGAGGCTACTAGGAGACCCCATATCGCGCCGATTTCCACGCCGTCATACCCTGCTTCTCTCGCTATGGTAGCGGCTATGGCATGCTTATTAACTGCCTCCTTTATTTCGTCGATACTCATTTCGTGGGGCGTTGGTTTTGGGAAAATGCCCTTTCTCGGTATTGCGGACGGTGCCAGAGACGCTCCTCCCATCATCCGTTCTCCGCCGCCTAGGTTCCCCGGATGAAGGAACTGCGCCAGTATCCGCGTGCCGTAGCCGTGTATCTCTTTCACGAAATCTCTGAGACCCGGTATCGACCTTTCATCGAGTATAGGTGCAAAGCCGCCGGTGGTGAGTCCCGGTAGCGGGTGCGAGTGTATTAATAAGCCGGCGCCGCCTCTGGCTCTCGCCTTGTAGTATTCCTGGAACCGCTCATCGGGAAGCCTGTGAACGTGGGCGCACATGAGTATTCTGTTGCGCACGGTCATCGTGCCGATAGTGAGAGGCGTAAATAGGTGTTCGTATTGTGCCAATAATTGTCTCCCCCGTAATACCGCTTTTACGGATTATATGTCGCTGTGGTTCGGAGTATCTGATAAAATCCCTGAAGGTACTTCAGCGTTTAAACCGGTTTCGCGTTGTCGTGTTTTTTTTTGGCTCTCTTCTCGGGTAGTATCAGGTCTTTTTTATGAAAGTCTTGGTCGTGACGTCCGTCGCGAAGCTGTTGTAGAGATCTACTACGGGTATAGCTTCCTCGCCGCTACCCTGTAGAGATTTCGTCATCGCATCGGCGTCTTTGAATAGCATTATTTTCATAAAGGCAGGCGAACCGTCCGATGTCTGCCAGACATCGTAAGAGTCACAACCGTGGGCTTCCCAGAAAGGTTTAATCTTCTCGCTGGTAGCCTTGAGGTAATCGGCTTGTTTTTCTTCGGGTACATCGTATAAAAATATCATTGCAGCAGATGAATCGGCCATTGTAACCTCCCTTTTTTGCATGAAGAATAGAATATGCTGTAGTGAATGTCAATAGTTCCACTGAACTAAACAAACCTCCGGAGAATATAATCGTGAATCGTCTTTCGATATCCGGTTATCAACCGGATAATAGCGCTCCTTGTATATTCCCTTAATCTATTAAAAAGGTGATATATATTGTGAGGGTTTTGTTTGCATTTGGTTGCTGTTATTAACCTCACCCCTTGCCCTTCAG
>CAZCMK010000096.1:0-3303 GCA_964499775.1 uncultured Dehalococcoidales bacterium
TTGTCGACGCTTTTTTCACCCATACCTTCCAGGTTTAGCAACAGCTCTCTTTTATCCTTGAGACGGTAAATGTCAGCTACATCTCTGACCAGCCCTTCTGAAAGGAGCGTCGCACTTTGTGATTCGCCTATACCCCTGATATCCATCGCCCCGCGGGAAACGAAGTGCTCGATTCTCTGCTGGACCTGAGCGGGGCAGGCGGCATTGGAGCAGTAATACATGACCTCATCTTCAGGTTTTATGACGGTTCCGCTGCACTCGGGACATAGCGGTCTTCCCTGTCCGTCTTTCTCCAGTTTGTCCAGCAGGCTGAATTCCTTACCTCTTTCCGGGTTTTCCTTGCTTTCGGGCGTAGGACCTATAACCTCCGGTATTACCTCGCCGGCGCGCTGGATATAGACATGGTCGTCCTCGCGGATATCCTTACGTCGGATATCGTCTTCATTATGCAGGGCCGCCTGCTTGATGGTTACTCCCCCCACCGATACAGGCTCAAGTATGGCATAAGGGTTCAACGTGCCGGTCCTGCCGACACTGATTCCGATTTTATTAAGTCGGGTAGTGCCGCGGGTAGCCGGGAACTTGTAGGCTATCGCCCACTTCGGCTCGTGTCCGGTATAACCGAGCTGCTCCTGTAACGTAAAGGAATTTACTTTAACCACTATGCCATCGGCTTCGTAAGGCAGGCTTTCTTTGTTTTCGACCCACTTTTTATAATATGCCTCGACCTCGCTAATGCCGGACATCAGGTTATTATTGGGGTTTACTTTGAACCCGACCGACTTCAGATATTCCATTGTTTCCCAGTGATTTTCCGGTACAACTCTGCCTTCGGCGTATCCCAGAGCATAGATGTATATATCGAGGGGTCGCCTTGCCGTGATACGCGGGTCTAGCTGGCGTACCGAGCCGGCAGCGGCGTTTCTGGGATTGGCAAATAAAGGCAGTCCCTCCGCCTCTCGCTCTTTATTCAGCTTTTGAAAACCGGGTTTAGGCAGAAAGACCTCGCCCCTCACCTCGAACCTCGGCGGCGTTTCGCCGGATACTGATAGCGGGATGCTTCTGACGGTTCTCAGGTTCTGGGTGATATTTTCACCGCGATAGCCGTCGCCCCGGGTTGCTCCGGTGGTCAGTTGCCCGTTGACATAGGTCAGGGCTACGGCAAGCCCGTCTATCTTGTGCTCACAGACGAATTCGAGCCGCCGACCGGCGACCAGCCTGGACGTGCGGTTGTACCATGCCGTTAGTTCTTCCTCGGAAAAGACATTACCGAGTGAAAGCAAAGGTAAGGGGTGTTCGACGACGCCGAAGGCTTCTACGGGTTCGGCGCCTACTCGCTGCGTGGGAGAGTCCGGGCTCAGGAACTGGGGATATTCTTCCTCCAGCCGCTTGAGCTCCCTCATCAACTCATCGTACTCGGCGTCGCTTATCTCGGAGCTGTCCAGTACGTAATAGAGGTAGTTATGATGGTTAATCAGGGCGGTTAGCTGTTCTATCCGTTCCTTCGCTTTAGATGATTCCATAGCAATTTATGACCGTTACAGTATGACCAATTATAGCACAGTCCGTAGCTGCTCAGCAGATTAACAGCTATAATATTCATTGATGGAAGGGGGGTTAATATGAGCTGGATGAAAGTGGGATTGGTATCGCTGGCTGTGGTTTTCCTGGCAGCTATCGGTGGTTATTTCGGCTACAATGCGGCATATTCTGCCGGTGAGGTGGAGGGCCTGGCTCTCGGTTACAGTATGGGAGAACATGACGGATATACCTCCGGTATGCAGGACGGCTATGATGAGGGTTACACCACCGGGGGGCAGGCTGGTCATGAAGAAGGCCATGATAAGGGCTATGAAGAAGGATACTCTCTGGGCGAAGATGAAGGCTACGATACCGGATACAGCGCAGGTGAGACCCAGGGCTACACTTCGGGCAGGAATGACGGCTACGCCATTGGCTTTGATAAAGGCGTAGAATCCACTCTGGGGCACGGGTATACGTTAAGAGACCCTTCATATGCCGAAGTACTTGCTTTCCTCGATGAAGACCATACGAATGAGAACGAATATATTGAAGATACCTACGGAGTGTATGTGTGCAGTCACTTCGCCAGGGACACCGGTAATAACGCCGAAACGGCGGGTTTACGCTGTGCCTTCGTGGAAATCCGGTTCATGGAGGTCGGGCATGCGATTATAGCTTTCGATACTATTGATAAAGGGCTGATTTATTTCGACCCCATGACCGACGAAAGGATTATGCCGGAGACAGGAAAGCGTTATTATCAGTGTATAATCCCGAAGCCCGGCTATTATTATGAAGAACCTTCTTACGATGATACGATAATGGATATTCTTGTTATATGGTAGAATTCCGGGAATTTTTGCCTTGCACCGTTTCTGCGGCATAAGGTAAACTGGGAAAGCTAAAAAGTACGTACCGTATATGAAATCTGAAAGGGAATCGTGGTAGCGTGGCTGAAATCCGCCCTTTCCGGGGCGCTCATTATAATGAGTCTGTTATCGAAGACTTCTCGTCTGTAATCTGCCCTCCTTATGATGTCATTACGCATCAGCGGCAACAGGAACTCTATCTGAAGAGTGAGTATAATTTTGTCCGGCTTGAGTCCGGCCGTGAACTTCCTCAGGATACGGCTAAGGACAACAAATATACCCGTTCGGCGGCAACACTTGAAAGGTGGTTAAGCGAGGGCATTCTGGAAGTAAATACAACTCCAGCCTTATATCTTCATGACCATTATTTCACCTACCGGGGACGCGAATATAAACGCCGTAGCGTGATTACCCGTGTCAGAATAGAAGAATGGGATAACATGGTTATCCGTCCCCATGAAGGCACGCTAACAGAGGCGCGAGGCGACCGCTTGAGCCTTTTATGGGCGCTCCAGGCTAATACCAGTCCTATTCTGGCGATGTATGAAGACAGCGGGGCGAGGATTTCATCCTTGTTGAGTGAGCAGGAAAAAAACAAACCTCTGATAAGCACAAAAAGAGTCGATGGCGAGGGTCATGATGTCCGGGTTGTTACGGACACAGGGGTGATAGACACGATAAGCAGTACTCTGGTAGACAGGCCTCTGTATATTGCCGACGGGCACCACCGTTATGAGAGCGCGCTCACATACCGCCACGAGAAACAGGCTCAATCGTCATCGGCTTCCGGGGATGAGGCTTATAATTATGTTATGATGTCGCTGGTGGAGTTTTCTGATCCCGGGCTTGTCATTCTGGCTCCTCACCGTCTCGTACGCGGCATACTGAAACCGACCCTCGATGAACTGAT
>CAZCMK010000097.1:0-3301 GCA_964499775.1 uncultured Dehalococcoidales bacterium
CGGATAATATCCGTCCCGCACTCTACGAAGCCAGACTGGAGGCGGTGGTGGCGAACAAAATGAATGAAGAAAATACCGAGACTGTTACCATTGCCGGAAAATACTGTGAGGCCGGTGATATCCTGATAAGAGATATTTCGTTACCCCCCGTTGACGCCGGTGATATACTGGCGGTGCCGGGTTGTGGCGCGTACAGTATACCTGAAGCTATGAACTACAACGCCTCATTCAGACCGGCGATAGTCATGGTAAAAGACGGTAATGCCCGTCTTATCCGCCGGCGGGAGACGCTGGAAGACCTGACCAGGTGCGACCTGGTTTAAATATTTGATGACAACCGAATAGGAATAGCAAGGAAATATACGTGTGGCAAATAATAGGGCAGAAAAATGCCGTTTCTTTACTTCAGCGCAGTCTGGAGAAGGGCTCTCTGGCTCATGCCTATCTCTTCACCGGCCCTGCCCATGCAGGTAAGATGACGCTGGCGGTGAAACTGGCACAGGCACTGAACTGCGAAGGAGAAGAGCCTCCGTGCGGTCAGTGTGATTCGTGTCAGAAAATAGCCTCCGGCAAGCATGCCGACGTCCAGATAATCAGTCTTGCCGGCGATGATTCGTCCGAATCGAAATCACGGACTGAAATTGGTATCGACCGGATAAGGCAGGTACAGCACTCGGCTAACCTGCCGCCTTTCGAGGGCAGGTATAAGGTCTTTATCATCGATGAAGCCGGGTTCCTTTCAATCGAGGCAGCCAACGCTCTGTTGAAAACTCTGGAAGAGCCGGAAGCGAAGATGGTATTCGTGCTGCTGACCACTGATAAAAGTCTTCTGCCGGTTACGGTGGTTTCGCGCTGCCAGCCGGTGGAGCTTGTACCTGTTCCTGCAAAAGAGATTGAAGACGCTCTTATCGGGAACTGGGGTGTAGAAACGCAAAAGGCGGCGCAACTGGCAAGGCTTTCGCGGGGTTGCTTTGGCTGGGCTGTGTCCGCAGTCCTCGATGATAACCTGCTTCAACAGCGCGCCGAATGGCTGGACGCACTAATCGATATAGTCGATGCCGATTACGAAGAAAGGTTTGCTTACTCCACTCAACTGGCGTCCCGGTTCAGCCAGAGTCGGGGACCTGTCTACGAGCAACTGAAACTGTGGCTCGACTGGTGGAGAGACCTGCTGCTGGTCAAAGCGGGGAGAGCCGGTGATGTCACCAATGCCGACCGGATTGATGAGCTTGAAAAGATGGCGAAGAACCGGAGTCTGGCTCAGATAAGGGCTTTTATAGGTAGTATCCAGGAAGCCGGTGAACAATTGAGACAGAATGCTAATCCCCGGCTGGTGCTCGAAGTATTGATGCTCAGTATACCAGGAGCCGGTCGTGGGCAGGAGGCGGTATTGCCCAATTTGAGGTAAATTATGTCTGATATTGTTGGAGTACGGTTTAAAAGGGCGGGTAAGGTCTATTATTTCGACCCGTCGGATATAGAACTCGAAGTAAACGACTACGTGGTGGTGGAGACGGCACGCGGTCTGGAACTGGGACGGGTGGTTATTGCACCTTCTCAGGTGGTGGCTAATGATGTCGAGAAGCCGTTGAAGCTGGTGGTACGTAAGGCGGAGCCTGAGGATATAGAGCGCGCCCAGGAGCTTGAGGAAAAAGAAAAAGAAGCCCTGAAGGAATGCGGAGAGCTGATTGAGAAGCTGAAGCTGAACATGAAACTGCTTTATGCCGAGTATAATCTCGATGCCAGTCGCCTAACCCTGCACTTCACCGCGGAGGAAAGGGTTGATTTCCGTGAACTGGTGCGGGAGCTGGCAAGGCGGTTGAAAGTACGTGTGGAGATGAGGCAGACCGGGCCGAGAGATGAAGCCAAGATAACGGGTGGCTGCGGTCGTTGCGGTAGACCTCTGTGCTGTATGACTTTCCTGAGCAATTTTACTCCCGTATCCATGAGGATGGCGAAAGACCAGGGTTTGCCCCTTAACCCGATGAAGATATCCGGCGTATGCGGTCGTTTGATGTGCTGTCTGGTATATGAAAACGATTATTACCAGATGATGAAAGGCAAACTGCCCAAAAACGGTCAGCAGGTGTCCACACCGTCGGGAACAGCCAGGGTTATCGGCAGTAACCCTTTGAAGGAAACGGTAACCGTGGAATTGGAGAGTAAAGCGACAGTAGAGTTACCCCTCAGTGATATTGCTCCCGAGGATGAAAACCGGCGTGAGCAGGGTAAGGGTAAAGATAAAGAATAGTCTCCAGATGCCGTCTTTTAACGAAGAAAAAATACTCGAATCTCAGGGCTACCGGTATATTGCCGGCGTGGATGAAGTCGGTCGCGGTGCTCTGGCAGGACCGGTGGTGGCGGCCGCCGTTATCCTCCCCAGCCGTGACGATATTCCCTGGATGAGCAAGGTAAAAGACAGCAAGCTGCTGACCCCGCATAGACGTGAAATCCTCTTTCATTACATCCATGAAGCTGCCGTAGCCATAGGAATCGGCATGGCTGACCGTGAAGTGATAGATAGCCGAGGAATAGTGCCGGCGACGAGACTGGCTATGAAGTCTGCCATAGAGCAGCTAAGACCGTCGGCGGACACCCTGCTCATAGATTATCTGCGGCTCCCGGAGGTTAGATTGCCGCAGAAAGGAATTACCGGCGGCGACAATCTCTGTTACTCAATTGCCTGTGCCTCTATCATTGCCAAAGTGTCACGCGACCGCCTGATGGTAGCGATGGACAGGGCTTATTCAGGCTACGGGCTGGCTAAACATAAAGGGTACTGCACCCGCGAGCACGTTATATGTTTACAGCGGCTTGGGCCTTCACCGATACACCGCAGAACGTTCAGACCGGTGAAATTTTTAATATAGACTGATGAAAAGAAGAGAGACCGGAATTCTCGGCGAGAAACTGGCAGGGGACTACCTGAAAAAGCGGGGCTATCGCATCCTGGAGACCAACTATAACTGTCCTCACGGTGAAATCGATATCGTTGCAAAGAAGAAAGACTCCGTTGTCTTTATCGAGGTGAGAACGAAGACAGGTCATAGTTTCGGTACTCCTGAAGAATCGATTACGCAGACCAAGAAAGGAAGGATAAGGACTTCCGCCCTGCATTACCTCCAGACACACGATAACATGCCCGAATCATGGCGTATCGACGTCGTAGCCGTGGAGATGGACCATGATGGTAAGATTTCTCGCATCGAGCTTATCGAGAACGCCGTGGGGGATGAATAATCAGTTGGTTCTACTTAATCTTAGTTGGTAAAAAAACAATGTCATTCCCGCCCGCCGTGGC
>CAZCMK010000098.1:0-3269 GCA_964499775.1 uncultured Dehalococcoidales bacterium
GCTCCAGGACATCGATGGGGTCCAGCACGTTTCCCCTTACCTTGCTTATCTTGTCCCCCGTGTCATCACGTACCAGGCCATGGAGGTACACGGTATGAAACGGTACATCATTAACATCTTCCAGTCCCATCATAATCATCCTGGCGACCCAGAAAGGAAGGATATCATAGGCTGTCTCCATCACCGAAGTCGGATAGAAATAACGGAGGTCTTCGGTATCACCGGGCCAGCCGAGTGTGGAGTGAGTCACCAGCGCCGAGCTGAACCAGGTATCCAGCACATCCGGGTCCTGCTCGATATTTTTCGAGTTACATTTACCGCAGGTCTCCGGCTCATCGACGGCTACCGTCAGCTCGCCGCAGTCCCGGCAGTACCAGACCGGTATACGGTGTCCCCACCATATCTGGCGGCTGATACACCAGTCACGGATATTCTCCATCCAGTTCAAATAGACCTTGGCGAAGTGGGAGGGGATGATGGTAATGCGACCATCCCTGACAGCATCTATAGCCGGTCTTACCAGCGGCTCGATTTTCACGAACCACTGTTCGCTGACAAGAGGTTCGATAGTAGTCTGGCAGCGAAGACAGTGTCCCACCGCGTTAGCGTAAGGCTCGATTTTCTCCAGCAGGCCGTCCTTCTCAAGGTCGGCAACTATTGCCTCGCGGCACGCGTAGCGGTCCATGCCTACATACGGCCCGGCATTCTCATTCATGGTGGCGTCCGGATTCAGTATGTTGATGAACTCCAGCCCGTGACGCTGGGCTACCTCGAAGTCAACAGGGTCGTGGGCGGGGGTGATTTTCACCGCTCCGGTACCGAATTCGAGGTCGACGGCATCGTCGGCGATTATCTCTATTTCACGGTTGACAGCAGGGAGGATAACCTTCTTGCCTATCACGGACTTGAAACGTTCGTCTCCAGGGTTAACGGCAACGGCGGTATCACCCAGTATCGTTTCCGGTCGGGTAGTAGCCACGGTAATGAATCCGTCACCATCGGCAAAAGGATAGCGGACATACCAGAGGCTGCCCTGCATGTCTTTATGCTCCACCTCGAGGTCGGAAAGAGCGGTGGCGCAGCGCGGGCACCAGTTGATTATCCTCTCGCCCCGGTAGATTAAGCCTTTATTATACAGATTGACGAACACCGTCCTTACCGCCAGGCTGGGCCCCTCATCCAGAGTAAAATACTCCCTGCTCCAGTCGCAGGAAGCGCCAAGGCGAGAGTGCTGTTCGGTGATAATTTTCCGGCATCTCTCCGTCCACCGGTATATCCTCTCCAGCAACTTTTCACGGCCAAGCTGGTACCTGTCCGTTCCTTCCGCGGCAAGCTGCCTTTCGACGACCACCTGGGTGGCGATACCGGCGTGGTCGACCCCCGGCAGCCACAGTGCCGGCTCTCCCATCATCCTGTGCCAGCGGGTCATGATATCCTGGAGAGTCACATACAGAACGTGCCCGATATGCAGTTCACCGGTAACATTGGGCAGGGGCATTACGATAACGAAGGGTTTCCTGTCCGGGTCTATCTCAGGCGTGAAATAGTTCCTCTCCATCCAGAACCGGTACCATTTCTGTTCGGTGTCGGCAGGTTCATAAGCCTTAGGCATTTCGTCTTCTGTTCTCGTTATATCTGCCATTGTTACCTTTCTATTTAAGTGTTTTTATGCCTTTTCCAAGAGAAGGGTATTTGTGAGACAGGTTAGTAACCATTTCATTTTAATATTTCAAGACGGTACTTTTTCATTGGTTCAATGGCTGTAATACGAATTCTATCCCCCGCTTTCATATGAGGATTCCTACTGTACCATGACGTCAGACTCGTACCTAAATCCCAAAGTTGCGTGCTACCCTGAGAGTCTACTACTTTAGTTTTAATGATAGCTCCGTCATCAGTTATCAGTTCTATTATTGCGTCGTAATCCGGAAAGAAGTCCCTGTATTGCCTCCAAATACCAATATAATCATATTCTCTATAAGACGGCCAGAATTTAATCTCAATGCTTTCATTTGGAATTTCCGACACATATGTCAGTGTTTCAGCAGGAATAATAGGTTTATATAACGGTTCAAACAAATGTGCATGAACTTCTAGACCTACACCTAACCTCGTAAAAGTTTGGAACTCTACAACATTAATATGTGGATAATTTAGTATTTTTAAACCCTCTTTTAATGATGGGGTCTCTTTTTCGATAATAATAGTCAATATCGGTTGCTTTGAGATAAGATCCGAGATAAATTTATGAGGGTCGACATGTCGAATTGCTTTCCTCAGTTTCAAAATATCAAAATCATTTTGTACTATTTCGCTATATACTACATTTACTATTTTTTTCTGAGTACTGGGATTTTCTATACCGCTAATGAACCTACCTATTTGTGCGACAATATGGTCGTGTAACGGATGGTCTGACAGTTCAACCTCAACAATGTGCCATTGGGGTACCTCTCCAAAGAAGATAACAAAACCATCGGGTATCGATCCAGCTCCCAACTCTGACTTCAGCCTTGTCTTAATATCAAGATATATGGATTGTTCACTAAAAATATCAGAGCTGTGTTCTTTCACGACCTGTTCAAACTCATTCTCACTACGTGGTATCCATAGATCGTATTTCACGCCATCTTTTAATAGCATTTTTACCTCCCTTCATTACCCCAGTATATCCTCTACCCTGTCCAGTATCCTGTCCGCCACCTCTCTCTTGCTCATCAGGGGCAGGTCTTCGATATTTCCGTCCTTATCTATTATGAATACTTTGTTGGTGTCGGCGCCGAAACCGCTGCCGGCGCCGGTGACATCATTGGCAACGATAAGGTCCATACCTTTATTCCGAAGTTTCTGCCGGGCATTCTCCAGGAGGTTCTCCGTCTCCGCCGAGAAACCCACCTTTATAATATCGCCGGAAATATCACTGATAATATCTGGCGCTCTGACAAGCTCGATTGTCAGGTTACCCTGCTCTTTTTTTATTTTTTGCGTAGCAATTTGCTTCGCCACGTAGTTTGCCGGAGCAGCAGCCATAATTAATACATCAGCCTCAGACGTAGCCCTGACGACGGCTTCCTTCATATCGACGACCGATTCGACATCGATTACTTCAATTCCCTCTAGCGGAGTCAGGGCGGTGGGAGCGGTAACCAGTATAACTTCTGCTCCTCTGTCCCTCGCCGCTACCGCCAGAGCGAAACCCATCTTGCCTGAGGAACGGTTGCCCATATAACGGATGGGGTCGATAGGCTCGCGGGTGCCCCCGGCAGTCA
>CAZCMK010000099.1:0-3232 GCA_964499775.1 uncultured Dehalococcoidales bacterium
GGATGAAGGGATACAGGGGATAGGTAATAATAAACAACCAGATGCAAACAGAACCAAAAAAAGTGGTAGAATCAATATTATTTATGATTCTACCATCTAAATCTATCCGGAATTTTTTCAGACGGTTCGATAAAGGGATATGGATTCTTACGCTGGTCGACCTGATTAACGCCGCTGGCTTTTCCACCTGTGTTCCCTTCCTCTCTCTTTACCTGTACCAGGAGCGCGGCGTTGCTATGACACTCGTCGGCACGGCCTTCCTTGCCAGCGGACTAATCTCGGCTGTGACCCAGATGATAGGCGGATACCTTTCAGACAGGTACGGACGTAAGAAAATCATACTCATTTCGATGAGTCTGAATATCCTCAATAACCTCGGTATGATAGCCATGATATCGTTATCCGCCCCTGTCTGGGTAATACTTGTTGTATATATTATTGGCAGAGCGGCCGGGATGACAGCCCGTCCGGCTTTATCGGCGATGGTGGTAGACCTCGCTGATAGAGAAAGATTAACAGAGACGTACGGTCTACTCCGTGTCGGACGGAACCTTGGCTGGGCATCCGGACCCGCCCTCGGCGGTTATCTTGCCACATTCCTTTCCTACGCATGGCTTTTCGCCACTGCTGTCCTGATGAATACCATCGCTTTTTTCATTATCCTGTTCGCTCTCAAGGAATTCTACAGCAAAACACCTGAGCATATTGAGATACGCAGCATTTTCTCTGTGGCTAAAAACAAATCGTTCGTGCTATTCACCGGTTTATGTCTCTTGGTCTTCCTCTGTATGGCGCACCTGGGCAGCACGTTATCCGTCTTTACCGTTGACCGTCTTGGATTCTCTACATCTGACTACGGTCTTCTGCTTACCACCAACGGGCTCTTCGTCGTGCTCTTTCAGTATCCTGTGGCTTTTGTAATCAGCAGGTTCAGAAAATACCATGTCCTGATGCTGGGCAGCCTGCTGTATATGATAGGATGGCTCTATATGGGCTGGACTACCAGTTTCGGATGGGCGGTAATAGCAATAGTTATCGTTACCACAGGAGAGATAATATTTTCACCGGTAGCCACGGCGGTAGTCGGTGAACTGGCTCCACATGATAAAAGAGGGCGTTATATGGGATTCTTCGGATGGAGTGAGACAATCGGTATGTCGTTAGCTCCTCTGGTAGGTGGTATTCTGCTTGATACGTTCACCGATACTCCTAACCTGGTCTGGGCACCGATTGCCGCTTTCGGATTTATCGCCGCAGCCGGTTTCTTCTGGTGGGGCAGGAGAGTCAGAAGCAATATCTAGCCTTACTTTCCAATAAAGGTTCGATTTTCACCTGTTGGTAATTACTTATACATACCGTATTCCAGGGCGGCTTCCATAAAGACGCGCAAATTTTCCGGGTTCTCCGCTTCGTTTACCGCAGCACCGCCAGACAGAACGTAACCACCACCTGGAGCGCAGGTTTCGATAAGCCTGCGACAGGATTCTTTTACCTCTTTAACTGTGCCGGTACTCACTAGCGAGGAGGGCACGTTTCCACCAATACAGCACGTACCGCCAACAATCTTTTTCTTGTCTATGAATCAATACTCACTTACAAATCAACCGGGACTGGATCACCCGTCATGTTCTGCATAGACCAGGTGGAGGCCATTACGGGCTTCAGTCTGAATGTGGCTAGATAGTCCAGGCCGTGTTTTTCAATATTCGGTTGTAAAAACGGGTACTTGTCTACGATTTCCTGCTTGAGTGCGTTGTCTTTTAACTCCTCCACCCGACCACTGACCCTTAACTGGATATCGTTGGCGAAGTAGCAGACTTCTGTTTCCGGGTTGGCAAGTAGCTGTTTACAAACGTTTTTAGGATAGCTGGTGAAATAAATTATACCGTTCTCGTCCGCCCGGTGCATTCCCATGCCGCGAACGTGCGGCTTGTCGCCTTCCACCGTAGCCATGTAGCCCGTGGGATTTACCGTGATGAAATCGTACATTTCTTTTTTATTCATTATTACCCTTCTTAAATTTTAATATTCGGAATTTTAGTCTGAAAATTATTTATTGTCAAGTAAATTACACTAACTCTCTAATCATGATACCTGTTAATTATGATTTCGCTATGACTTAAGAGTCACCGATTTACGACTCCATGTGACTATTTGGCTTATTGTTCAATCTAGCTTTATAAAAGAGCCCATTTTTCACTAATAATGCTGTTATATATTTGCTTTAGTTTCAGGTCTTATGGTTTTATAAGTACCTTCATTCCTTTTCCAGCAAGGAGGTCATGGTATGACTCGTTTATTTCCTCGATAGGCCTGATTGAAATCAGGGGTTCCAGTTCAAGCTCGGATAGAAGGTTTATAGACCTCGGGAAACAGTATGGGGAAATAACGACGCCTTTGATAGTTATTTCTTTTCCATTCATATGTAAAGCCGGAACACTTATCTCGGTACCGAACGGATACACCGCTACCCAGACTACTATTCCACATTTGTCCGCCAGGTCCAGCGCCTGCTTGGCAACAGCGGGTTTCCCGCTGGCATCTACAACCCGGTCGAATCCTCTGCCCTCGGTGAGCTTATTGGCCGCCTCATGCAGGTCTTCTTTTGTGGGGTCGACCACTACGGTTGCGCCTAGCTGTTTTGCCAGTTCTCTCCGGCTGGCTACCGGCTCTGAGACCAGGACTTTAGCCGCACCGGCCTTCAAGGCTACTTCCTGTGTCAGAATACCTATCGGTCCGGCACCCAATATAGCCATCGTACAGCCCGGTTTAACTTCGGCCTGGTCAACGGCGTGAACGGCAACTGATAACGGCTCCAGTAAAGCTCCTACTTCAAGACTGACATTATCCGGGAGTTTATATACTGCATTAGCATGGTACAATGCGTACTCGGCATAAGACCCCGTGGCAGGAATTACCCTTTCACAAAAGTGCTCCATCATATTCCGGCAGTAATAGCACGTGCCGCATGGAGTACGGAAATTCATGGCTACTCTCTGTCCTACCTCAATTCCCTTTACATTGCTGCCAATAGCGGCAACCGTTCCCGAAGCCTCGTGTCCGCCGATTCTTGGGCCCATATCCACTCCCCGGGGAGGTTTACCAGGCTGCGGGGATCTGGATATATACTCGGGGTCGATACTATGGAGTTCGCTACCGCATATTCCGCAATAAGCTATTTTCACTTTTACCCAGTCGGGCTCCGGTTCCGGTGGTTCCGGAACATCCTGTA
>CAZCMK010000100.1:0-3212 GCA_964499775.1 uncultured Dehalococcoidales bacterium
TTAACGGCGCTTTCCGTGATATCCAGCTTTTGCGCCACCTGTCTCACGGACAGTCCATCGAGATAATGGAGTATCATGGCTTTTCTCTGCGTTGAACTCAGGTCGGCAATCCTCCGTCTCATTCTGGATACTTCGGATTCGAGAAAATCCCGGTCGATGAAGTCCGCAACGAAATCACGCCCGTCCGGTACCGTTTCATCAAGAGGCATGATTTCACTGGCTCTCTTTGTTCTCCTCAGATGGTTGTACCAGATGAAATGAGCCACTCTCCAGATATAATTTTCCAGCTTTTTTATCTCATTTCCCCTGGCTATCGAGGTGAAAACCTGGAGGAGTACTTCCTGGGAGAGGTCTTCACCGTCCCGGCGGTTGCCCGTCTTTTTTACCGCCCACCCGAGAAGCTTGCCGGAATATTCTTCGGTGATTGATTCAAACAGCTTCTGACGGTCCATCTTTGCTATCCTGTTCTCCGTTCACAACAATATAGTAACCGGAGTAAAAAAAGGTTACTCTTTTTATAACAATTTATTATGAATTTGCAATTTGTTACTATATGTATTACGCTATTGCCAATTGAAAAGGAGAGGAGAAAAATGAAGGACTTTAAAGGTAAAGTAGCGTTTATCACCGGGGGAGCTTCCGGTGCCGGACTCGGTCAGGCAAAGGTCTTTTCAGAAGCAGGCTGCAAGGTAGTCATCGTAGATGTACGTAAAGACCACCTGGACGAAGCGATGGCTTATTTCAAGGAGAAAAAAGCGGATGTTCACGCCATACAACTGGATATCACAGACCGTAAGGCGTACGCGGCTGCTGCCGACGAGGTAGAAAAGGTCTACGGTAGTCCGCCTCAACTCCTGTTCAATACCGCGGGTGTCAACGCCTTCGGTCCGGCCGAGGCTTCCACATTCGAGGATTTCGACTGGGTAATGGGTGTCTGTCTGGGCGGAGTCGTCAACGGTATGGTGACATTCGTGCCGCGCATGATACAGTCCGGTAAGCCCTGTCACATATGCACGGTATCCTCATGGGGAGGTTTGACTGCGGGACCTACTACCGCTCCGTATTCAGCCGCCAAAGCCGCTGTTATCAATCTCATGGAGAGCTACTATATAGCCCTTAAACCATATGATATCGGCGTAACTACCTTGTGTCCGGTCGGTATCAAATCGAATATCAGCGAATCGGAGTATACACGTCCGGAAAATTTAAAGAATACCGGATATAACACGAATGAAGATACTATCGAGTTTATGCGTCACCATTATTCCTTCGGCATAGAGCCGGTAGACCTGGCACTATTACTTAAGAAGGGCATCGAGAACGAGCAGCACATTGTCCTCCCCTTCGATGACCCGGAGCAGATGATGAGGGATAATCTGGAACGTTTCACCAGCTATGTCACCCCCGAAGGCACGAAGAGACAGGAAGAAATGACGATAAAACGCAGAGAAGAGATGATGAAGCGGATGACTGATGAAGGTCCAATGGCGGGAGCTGCCGAGGTCAAATGGGGGTCCGCCAGGCCGGACATTACCTGGGTCAAGGATACCAGGTACAGTTAATAAAGAAACCGGTATAGTCTAAATCGGTTATTTGTATTTATTCTTGAACGTGGTTAAAATAATAAAAGCGAATTCCACAAATAGAATGGAGGATGACAATGACAACTGAACCACGGATTTCAGTAATCAGTCCTGAAGCCGGAATCCAGAGAAGTAAGAGTGAACCACCGCCTTTTATACGTGAACCAATGCCGTCCAAACCCACCTTTGCCGAGCGGCTGAATACACTGGAGAACAAAACACTGTACATGGTAGATATCGGTTTCGGCGGCGGCTACAATTTCATGGTGCAATTGGAGAAGTGGTTTAACGAAAACATGCCGTCTGTCACCACGATAGTGAGGCGGAAACCGGGGCAGGTTTTCATGGACGACCAGAATGAGCTCTGGGAGGAAGCCAAGGAAAAAGGCAATGCCGTTGTCCTTGGCGTAGCCGGTTGACCGGGCTGTATCTCAGCGGTCGCTGGAGGTACGACGAATCTCGAACAGAACTATAAAATTCCGGTTGCTCCTATCTCGAGCTACACCATGGAAAGCGTGGCAAAGGGCGACCAGAGAGGAGCCTCTTTGCCTTTCATATACACGCCCCATCCGGTGATAGGTCTGGCTCCCGAAATCCTCGATAGTTATATCGTCGGTGATGACCCTGATACCGGTAAACCCGTCATCGATGAAATAATCGATACATTGACCAAACCGGTAGAGGGAAGAGAATCGGCACCGGAGCCGGCTAAAAAAGAAGTTGCCGCGGCTCCCCAGCCGCTTCTGGAGCCGGATACCGAAGATAATCTACACCGCCTGTTTTATGAAAGGGGCTGGACGGACGGACTACCGATAATACTTCCTACCGAGGAAAGGGTAAATAGAATGCTCGCAGCCACCGGCGCTTCCCCGGACGAGGTGGTCGGGGAAACATTCCAGATGGATGTCGGAGAGATGGTTCAGTATACGGTCAGGCATGTAGCTGTCGTGGCGGTCATGGCCGGCGCCAGACCGGAATATTTCCCCGTGCTACTGGCTATTGCCTCAACCAGACAATCAGCCCTCATGCCATCGACAACGGCCTTCGGAGCCATGCTTATAGTGAACGGGCCTATCCGCAATGAGATAGGCATGAACTCCGGTCTGGGTGCGTTCAGTGCGGTGAACCAGGCAAACTCGGTCATCGGCAGAGCCTGGACGTTGATGAGCATCTGCTGGGGATACGCCAAGCCCAAAAAGACGCTGTGGAGTTCTCAGGGAAGCCCGCTGACCTATAACAATATGTGTGTCGCCGAGAACGAGGAGAGGAGTGTCTGGACGCCTTTCCACGTCGATAAAGGCTTTAAAGCAAACGAGAGTGTGGTGAGTATCTTCAGGGGGTGGGGTGTGATAAACAGCCCCGGAGCAGCCTCCCACCGAACACTGACCGAGGAATTAACTCTTGAATTCGGGGTAATTCCGCCGCTTGGTTCCTCGGCTACTATAGTAATGGACCCTGAAGTGGCCAGAGACCTAAAAGAGGACCGGGGCTTCACTACCAAGCTGGATTACTGCAAATATCTGTCTGAGAATATCAAGATACCCGCAGGACAGTACTGGAAAACCGACTATATAGACATGCTGGTGGCATCCGAGGCATACAAGGGAGTGGAGCCTTATGCTTCCTGGA
>CAZCMK010000101.1:0-3209 GCA_964499775.1 uncultured Dehalococcoidales bacterium
CTGCCCGCCGTCCGCCTTAGGCGGACTTCGGCAGGCGGGGGGTGAGTACATGTATCAACCAAATCCGAATAGTACCTTTTAGTTATATATTCATATGAAGTCCAGTTTTATAAATATATGTAATATATACTTGACATGAAGTATAATATAGATTACAATATGTTTGTTAGTAATTACATAAGGAGGTTAAAGGAAAATGGCACCGTTACAGAAAAGGGCATTGTACAGTCTGGCAATAGGGCTCATAATGGCGGGAGTTCTGGCGGCGGTTCTGGTTATAAAAGGTGATGTTACCGCCTTCTTCGAAGATGAGAACATGAGGTACATATTGTACGCAGTATTAATAGGGGTGCCCCTGGTTTACCTGGTACTGGTGAATATCACCCTTAGAAAACCAACACAGATTGACGAGCGTGATAAGGCTATAATTGAAAAATCCGGTAAGGCACAGTGGGTAGCGATAGTATTATCGCTGGCTGTCTGGAATATAGCACTGACAGAGGTTTACTGGGAACAGCGACAGGTACCGGTTGATTTCCTGACCCTGATATTCGTGTCCGTGCTTATAATAAGCCCGCTCGCCCAGTCTTTTGGTATCCTGACGGGTTATTGGAGAATCGGTAAAAATGGCTAGGATATCAAACCGAATAAGAAGGTTACGATTCGATAATAACGAGATGACTCAGGAAGAGCTGGCGAACCGTGCCGGATGTACAAGGCAGACAATAATCGCGCTTGAGCAGGGGAAATATGTGCCTTCTATCGAGTTGGCTTTCAAAATAGCCAGGTCATTCGGAGTGACACTTGAGGAGGTGTTTCAGTACGAGACCGGTAGTTAGAGAGGAATGTTAATCTGTATATTTGACAAAAGCGTGCTGTTTTTCAATAATTACTTCGCCTGTACGTTATTCAGGCAAATGACTGAATATGGGGGTGATGAATGAAAGCGCTAAGGTGGTACGGAAGAAGAGACTTGCGTCATGAAGATATACCGGAGCCGTCGCCGGGACCGGGGCAGGTAAAAGTGAAAATAAATCTTGCCGGAATCTGCGGGACGGACTTAAAGGAATACGCCTCCGGTCCCTGTATAATCGATATAAATAAAACGCCGGTAACTATCGGGCACGAGTTTGCTGGAGAGGTAGTGGAAGCGGGTGAGGGAGTAACCGGTTTCGCAGCCGGAGAGCGGGTGTCAGGCGTGGGTTACTGGGTCTGTGGGGAGTGCTATTACTGTAAGCGGCATATGTATAATGTCTGCTCTAACCTGCTTTTTACCGGACTTCACAAGGAAGGCTGTATGGCTGAATACCTTATAGCCCCTGATTACGCGCTGTATAAGCTTCCAGATTCTGTCTCAGATGAAGCCGGTGCAATCGTTGAGCCGCTGGCGGTAGCCATCCACGCCGTACGCCTGGGTAAAGTCCGTCTGGGCGACAGGGTGGCTATCGTTGGAGACGGCATAATAGGTCTTTGTACTCTGATGGCTGCTAAGGCTGCGGGAGTATCGGAAATCCATGTTATAGCCAAGCATAAAGGCAGGGGAGAGCGGGCGCGAAATATGGGAGCTACCTCTGTTACTTATTTAAACGAGAGTGACCCTGTCCAGGCGGTGAAAGACCTGACGGACGGACTGGGCGTGGACGTAGCTTTTGAATGTGTCGGACACCCTGAAACGCCGCAACTGGCGCTTGACCTGGTACGTAACGGCGGGATGGCTGTAATCGAGGGAGTGTTCGACCAGCCCGGACAGGTAGATTTTTTAAGCCTAATGTATAACCAAAAAACCATGGTGGGAAGTCCGATTTACGTGGACGAAGCGGCAACCGCTATTTCACTGCTGGCTGACGGTACAATCGATGCCGGTAAACTGATTACCTCTAAAGTACCTTTCAAAGATGCTGTGGAAATGGGGTTCGAGCAGCTGCTGAATAATAAGGAAGATAATGTAAAGGTGCTGCTGGAGATATCCTGATTTTCGCGACAAAGCGGTATGGCTGGTGGGCAAAGGACTCCGATGCCGACCTGGTGGGCGAACTGCTGGTGGCACAGGGCTATAAAAACCTCTCTGGATATACCGTGTAGCTTAATCATTGAAATAACAGGAGCCCACTATATAGTGGGCTCCTGAATTATGGTAATGAATCGCTAAAACCAGGCAATTCTTTATGGTTTTACGAGCACCTTTATCGCATCGTCCGATTCAAGCTGGGTGTCGAAAGCCTCCTTTATTTTTTCCAGCGGAAACTCATGAGTAATCATCGGTCTGGTATCTACTTTGCCGCTCTGTAGCAGGTCGACAGCTCCCGGCAGGTCCCACCTCAGTCCGCAGCCTATCAGTGTTATATCATTACCTGCCAATACGGCAGGGTTCCAGCTAATGGGTTCCTGGTACAGACCTACCAGGTTGATTTTCCCGCCGCGGTGTACCATCTGTAATGCCTGCTGGAATGTACTGGTAGCGCCGGCACATTCAAAAACAACATCCGCTTTCTTGCTGCCTGCCTCCTTTTCGACTATTGGAACGATGTCCTCTTTTGAAGCATCCACCACCACGCTGGCACCGCTCTGCTTTGCTATTTCAAGTCGCTTCTGCCGATGTCCGCTGACTATTATTTTGGAAACTCCTCTTGACCGGAGTATCTGGATAATACAGATGCCGATTATCCCGAGGCCGGTGATGACGACGGTATCATCGGGCTGGGGTTGTGTCTGGTTGACCGCATATAGCGCAACCGATAGGGGTTCCGCCGTGGCGCCCACTTCATAAGAGATGCTGTCGGGCAGTCTGGCGGCATAAAGCCCCATTTTAACCAGCGGAACGGATACATACTCGGCGTTTGCTCCCTGGAAACCGTAACCCAGGAACGAGAGCCTGGAGCAGCGGATAAAATCTCCCTTTTTGCACCAGTAACATTCGCCGCATCCGCGACCGCTGATGGCAACGATTCTGTCACCGATTTGCACGTCTTTAACGTCTTCCCCGACTTCGACCACGTCACCGCTGAATTCATGACCCATTATCGTGCCATCGCGTCCTCCGTGCCTGTACATATGCAGGTCGGAACCGCATATGCCGTTGTACTGTACCTTGGCGATAACACCGTCCGAGTATAGCGGTGGATATGGTACATCTTCGACTGTAATATTGTGGGCGCCGTGAAATACTCCTGCTTTCATTTATCATCCTCCAACGTAGTTAGTATTGTATA
>CAZCMK010000102.1:0-1454 GCA_964499775.1 uncultured Dehalococcoidales bacterium
CTGAAAAATCCTCGCCGGTACCGTGCGAATATCATGATAAAGTAGTAATGGGAGGCAGCTTATGAAATGTCCCGTGTGTGGAAAAGATGCCAGAGTTCATATCTATTACTGCGCCAGGTGCGCTGTTTACGTGCATGAAAAATGCTGGCAGGAGCACGTAGAAACTGCCCACAAGGATGACTGATAGTTGAAAAAATGGTTGATGGTTATAAGAGCGCCCTTCCTTCCTCTTTCGGTGATGCTGGCATTTCTCGGAGCGTGTATTGC
This sequence comes from uncultured Dehalococcoidales bacterium, assembly GCA_964499775.1. GTDB lineage: Bacteria > Chloroflexota > Dehalococcoidia > Dehalococcoidales > UBA2162 > MGML01. The sequence continues at coordinate 268 of CAZCMK010000102.1, forward strand.
CTGGTATGACGGGGCTTTTCATCTCGGTTATGCTTTTCTTGCTTTCTTCGGGATACTGATGGCTCATATCAGTGTCGATGTATTGAACGAATACTTCGACTATAAGAGCGGGATTGACCTGGAAACAGAGAAGACTCCCTTCAGCGGGGGCAGCGGCGCCCTTCCTGAAGGTCTTATCACGGAAAAACAGGCGCTCTGGCTGGGTCTTGCCGCTTTTATCATAATCATCCCTATCGGCGTATATTTCGTACTGGTGAAGGGCTGGGCGCTGCTGCCGCTATTGCTGGTGGCGGGGTTCTGTATCCTTATTTACAGTCCTATTATTCTCAAACTGAGATGGCCCGAGTGGGCGCCGGGGTTGGGAATGGGTGCTCTGCCCGTTCTGGGGGCGTATTTCGTCCAAACCGGTGAGTTTCCCGTATCTGCAATCATTGCTTCTGTCCCCTCTTTCATTCTGGTGCATAACCTGTTGCTCCTGAACGAATTCCCGGACGTGGAAGCCGATGCCAAAGCCGGCAGAAAGACCACCCCCATTACCTGGGGGTTGGCGAACGCCAGTAAATTCTACTCGGTAATGACGGCGCTGGTTTACCTGTGGATAATCGGCGGTGTTCTGGCGGGGCAGATGCCCAAATTTTCCCTGATTGCCCTGCTTACCCTCCCGCTTGCCGTAAGAGCAGTCCTGGGTGCATTGAAGTCCGGGGACAAAGGCAAACTCATGTCCGCAATGGCAAGCAACGTAATGGTTGTTCTCTTTACCCAGCTCCTCCTGGGTATAGGCTATATTCTGGCGAAGGTCTTTGAGCTGGGGTAATGGCGGTCGACCTCGTTCTTCTCCATGCACCGAGCGTTTACGACTTCCGTAAGAAGACCATACTCTACGGTCCCGTCAGCGACCTTATTCCTCCCTCTCCCGTTTTCGAGATGTACCCCATAGGCCTGACCAGCATTGCCGAATACCTTGAGCGTTCCGGCTACCGGGTGCGTATCGTTAATCTTGCCGTCCGCATGGTGAGGGACAGCAATTTCGATGCCGAAGAAATGATAAAGCGACTGAAAGCACCGGTCTTCGGCATAGATTTGCACTGGATGGTGCACAGCCACGGCTCTATCGAAGTAGCCAGGCTGGTCAAGAAGCATCACCCGGACTCTAAACTGGTGTTCGGCGGTTTTTCTTCCACCTATTT
>CAZCMK010000102.1:1554-3169 GCA_964499775.1 uncultured Dehalococcoidales bacterium
CCCTTCAGCGACTGGCTTCGCTATCCCATCACGGCGGTCATAACCTGCCGGGGCTGCAACCATAACTGCGTAATCTGCGGCGGCTCGGCGGCTGCCTTCCGCCATTACCATAACCGGGACAGGCCCGTTTTCAGGTCGCCGGAGGCTGTCGTTAATAACCTCAGGCAGATTGAACGATTCAGCCGCGGGCCTGTATTCGTTCTCGGCGACATCTTCCAGAACGGAGAGGACTACGCCGGTGAAATCCTGAGCCGTCTCCGGGAAAAACATGTGAAGAACCAGCTCATCTTCGAGCTGTTCTCGCCCGTTCCGAAGGAATCCCTCCGCCGGATAAGCCTTGCTTCTCCGAACTTTTGTCTGGAAATCTCGCCGGAGTCCCATGATTACGAGATAAGGAAGAAAATCGGCAGGAACTATACCGATGAAGCGTTGGAGCAGACGATAAGCGATGCCCTCGAAGTCGGCTGCGGGAGGCTGGATTTATTTTTTATGACCGGCCTGATGGGACAGACCGCGCAGTCGGTGATGGATACGGTCGATTACTGCGGTTACCTGATGGAGAAATTTAAGGGGGACAAAAGGCTGTCGTTATTCCTCGCCCCGATATCGCCCTTTCTCGACCCCGGCAGCCTTGCTTACGAGAACCCGGAACGCTACGGCTACAGGGTACTGTGCCGGACGGTCGAGGAGCACCGCCGGGCGCTGGTGTCACCGAGCTGGAAATACTCCCTTAACTACGAAACGGAGTGGATGACCCGCGATGAGATTGCGGATAGCGCCTACGAAGCTATCCTGCGGCTTGTCCGCCTGAAGGCGAAATACGGAATCATCTCCGGAAAGATGGCTGACATCGGCTTGAGGCGTATCGAGGGCGCCCGCGAGATGATGCACCGCATCGATGAAGTGCTTGCCGGAGACAACAGCGAAGAAGTGTTATCCCGTTTGAAGCCGGAAGTGGACCGGATAAACGCTTTTCCGGTCAGCGAGAAAATGCAGCTTGAGCTGCCCGTCGGACTGGTGAAAGTGAGGTTTCTGAATACTCTCTGGTCGTGGATAACCGGACGGTAGTCGGCAGTTCTTATTCGATTACCACTCCGGTGCCGTAGGCGAGTATCTCGGAAGCGTTCTGCATTACCATCGAGGTGGTGAATCTCATGGCGATGACGGCGTTGGCTCCCTGCGTCTGGGCGTCTTCCTCCATCCGCTGAATCGCCTGTTCTCTCGATTCCGCCATCATCTTGGTATATTCGGTAATCTCGCCGCCCACCATTCCCCTGAGGTTGGCCATAATGTCCCTGCCCATATGCCTCGCTCTGATGGTGCTGCCTTTGACAAGACCTACCGTCTTGACTATATTTTTGTCTGCTATCTGCTCTGAAGTAGTAATAATCATTTATCGACCTCCTTAAAGTCCTCTTTTTTAGCCTGGATTACCCTGTCTCTTATAACTATCGCCAGAAGTGAGATTCCTCCCACGGCGACTATCCCCACCAGTATACGGAACACCAGCGGGATTATACTGGTAAAGAAGAACCCTTTTGCCATCCAGCCGATTATAACCAGTATAGCCAGCGATACGATGATGAATATCGCGTTAACCATACCTCTCACCTCC
>CAZCMK010000103.1:0-3167 GCA_964499775.1 uncultured Dehalococcoidales bacterium
AAGGGATACAGGGGATAGGTAATAATAAACAACCAGATGCAAACAGAACCTTATTAATGGTTTATTACAAGCATTGGTTAGTGCTAAAATATGCCATTAAATAAATATCAGGTAGCATGGATACGATGCATCATACCGGCGTGGATATAATAGAAATAGCCAGAATCCGGCGGATAATAGAGCGGTGGGGAAAGCGTTTCCTTCACCGGATATATACGGAGTCCGAACTCAAAATATGCCGTGAAAAACCGGAGCGTCTCGCCTCCCGCTTCGCCGGTAAAGAAGCGGTAATGAAAGCCCTCGGCACCGGGGTAAGGGGTATAAGCTGGAGAGAAATAGAGATAATAGCCGAACCCAGCGGCAAGCCGGTGGTAAACCTGTACGGTAAAGCGCAGGTCAAAGCCGAAAGCCTGGGGCTGGAAAACCTGGACATCAGCCTATCGGACTCGAAGGAACACTCGATTGCTTTCGTGATCGGAGAAACGAAGTAAGGTGCCTTTAAAAGGATAGCGATAACCCTTCTATTATTTCCAGCAGCCTTTCAGGAACCTCCTGTCAATGGTAATTACCCTATCGGCAACTTCCCTCAGCGGTCGCGAGGTACGGTCTTTACCGAAGAGCGCTACCTCCATATTCTTGCCATTGTCCTTTACCGCCTGCAAAGCACCGACATAGTCGCTATCTCCGGCAACAAGAACACCGACGTCATAATTATTCTTAAAGCTATGGGTCAGCAGGTCGGTGGTCAGTTGTATATCCACCCCTTTTTCGTAAGGAGGTGAATTTGGCCAGTTTATGTAAACCAGGCGACCCAGACGCAGCTCACAGTAAGGTATGGCGCCGACGCTGGAGAAGAAAGCCTGCTGTTCCCGGTAACGCTCCGGCTCCTCTCTCCGCCCTACTATAGCGTTATAATAGTAGATTCTTACCAGGCGGCGCCTATCAACCAACTTACGGACGAATTTCCCGATATCTATATCAGCCCTTTTAAAGTGTCCCTTTAGAGAATGGTACATGTTACTGCCATCTATAAAAACCATTACTCTTTCCGTACTACTTGCCATATTATTACCTGCTTTTAAAGTTATTTTGTTTCCGATAAACCAATTATATATCCAGATTGAATGAAAAGCGAGTCTAATACAAGAAATCATACCAAATAAAGCCGGAACAGAAAGTGTCAAACTCTTATTGCTCAATCTTGGTTGTTGTCACCCCTGCGAAAGCAGGGGTCTATTGCATCGATGAGATAGATTCCCGCCCGCCGTGGCGGGCGGGAATGACATCGTTTTTTAACCAACTAAGATTAAGTAGAACCGTCAAACTTGACACCTGGCACTAAAAAAGCCTATAATATACCCAGAAGCTAAATGTTACCAATCGATTTTGCTTCGGGAGGTGTGTCATGAGGCTTCACGCACTATTCGGAGTCTGGCAGGTTGACAGTTAGCGCCCTGCCGATGGCAGGGCAGCCGGAACTCGAACTCGACTCGTCAGAGTGAATAAGGGTCCGGTCTCCTGAAGAGAGGGACAGTGCGGCGCTGATAACCGCAAGTGAGTTGAGTTCGAGAGAATTATGACCAGGATGGAGGGCATTTAACCGTGCCCTCCATTATTTTGTAGCCAAAACGCTGGAATATCGGATACAATCAAGTAAATCGTTTATCCCTACCGGAAGGCAACATTAGATGTACGAGACTCTTTTTGAAGAATTCCTGAAAAGCAAAGAGACCCTGCGGATATACAAAGACGGTGACCTGCTCTTTTCATCGGAAAAAGACCGTCTGCTACCTTTACGTGAATACCTCGAGGGCTATTCACCTTACCAGCAAGGGGTGGTGATTTTTGATAAAATTATGGGTAATGCGGCGGCTTTACTATCCGTCATCGCCGGATGCATTGAGACCTACAGTCCCCTGGGAAGCCAGATTGCCGTAACCACGCTGGAGAAATACAGCATAAAATATCACATAACAAAAATCGTACCCTATATTCAAAGGCCAAACAGCGAAGAGATGTGCCCCATGGAGAAACTCTCGCTGGACAAAGAGCCGGAAGAATTTTACAGAGCGCTTAGAGAGACAGTTCGATAGGAGGGAGAAATTGGAGGCAATCAGGCTGGGGAAAAGCGAAATGATGGTATCCAGACTGGGCTTCGGAGGGATTCCGATTCAAAGGCTTTCCGAAGACGAGGCGGTAAAGGTGGTCCGGAGGTGTACAGACCTGGGTATAACCTTCCTGGATACAGCCAACGGTTATACTACCAGCGAGGAGCGTATCGGCAAGGCAATCAAGGGGCGACGCGAAGGCCTTTTTATCGCCACGAAATCAGGCGCCCGTACCCGCGAGGGAGTGGAAGAGCACCTGAAACTGAGCCTGGAAAGGCTCGGAGTGGACTACATAGACCTGTACCAGTTCCACGGTGTCAGCAATGCGGAGAACCTGAAAATGGTACTGGAAAAGGACGGACCGATTAAGGTAGCGGAGGATGCAAAAAAAGCCGGAGTAATCAGGCACATCGGCATCACCTCCCACTCGATGGAGATAGCCAAGGAAGCGGTAAAAACAGACCTTTTCGAGACACTGATGTTACCTTTTAACTTCATCGTCAGCGAGCCCACCGCAGAGGTCATTCCTCTGTGCCGGGAGCACGATGTCGGCTTTATCGCCATGAAACCGCTGGCAGGAGGAATGCTGGATAATATACAAGTTGCCTTCAAGTATCTCCTGCAGATTCCTGATATCCTGCCGCTCGTCGGCATCGAGAAGGAATGGGAAATAGAGGAGATAGTACAGCTGGTCGAGGGACCAAAGGAAATGACCGAGTCCGAGCAAGGAGAGATGCAGCGGCTGATTGACGAGCTCGGTACCAGGTTCTGCCGCCGCTGCGACTACTGCCAGCCCTGTCAGACGGAGATACCGATTTCGCTGGTAATGACCAGCCGCAGTTTCTTCAAGCGGATGCCGCCAGAGAGATTTTTCGGCGGAATGGTCGACGGCGCAATCGATAAAGCCGCCGAGTGTATCGAGTGCGGCGAGTGTGAAGAAAGGTGCCCTTACGACCTTCCCATCAGGGAAATGCTTGCCGAACACGTGACGTGGTACCGGGAAGAGAAGAAGAAATACGATGAGCAGGTCAAAGTCTAACCGACCGATTTCCGAAAGGA
>CAZCMK010000104.1:0-3151 GCA_964499775.1 uncultured Dehalococcoidales bacterium
GAACGCCCGCACCCAGCTCCGGAGGCTGGTGCTCTATCCACCTGAGCTACAGGGGCAGATGACCTTAATTAAATAATTAAGCTCCGAAACATTTATTAATGCGGGAATCAACCTACCACCACTCCCTGATATAGAACCATGCTAATTTTACAGTATTTTGATATCCCAGTTTAACATACTGTGTCAAAATATCAAAAAGTGCCTTTGCCGTTATTCCTTTTCTTATCTGCTTTCTGATGAGCTTATCTAGTTCGAGGGCAATGAATCCGGGCAATAAGCACGGGAGTATATACAGCCACCAGTGCAGGGGGAAGTTGGCCGTCCTGAATATATCTGCCACTGCCGGGATGAAGGTGGGCAGCAGCCGTAATAATATACTTACCAGGATACCGCCGAGGAGCCATTTATTCGAGAAAGGGCTGAAGGTAAAGGCGGAACCATATATTGACCGTGCGCTCATCACGAAGCCGAAATGCACCATCAGCACTGCCCAGAATGCCGCAGTCTGTGCCTGGGTCAACAGCAGCGGGTCCATTATTTCTCCGGTTGCGGAGACTGCCGCTGAGCCGAAGTAGTTATATATAATAAAGCCCGGTATGGCTATTGCCAGCCCTATGAGGATTACACGTTCTAGAAGGAGCCAGTTAGCCAGCTTCTCCTTGGGGTCACGTGGAGGAACGTCCAGCAGGTTCTTGTCCTTGGGCTCCATCATCAGCGGCATGGTAAGGAACACGGAATCGAACAGGTTTACCCACAATATCATTACCGGTTCAAGAGGAAGACGGGCTGAGAATATCGGTATGAACGGAGCGAATATCAAAGCACCGATTACCAGAAGGGCCTGTCCGCCGTTAGTAGGTAGAGTATAGACGATGGCCTTTTCCAGGTTATTCCAGGCGTGTCTGCCCTCTTCGACCGCCCCAACGATACTGGCGAAATTATCATCGGTCAGAATCATGCTGGAGGCTTCTTTACTCACCTCCGTCCCGGTTATTCCCATGGCGATACCGATATCGGCAGCTTTCAGTGCCGGAGCGTCGTTTACGCCATCACCGGTCATTGCCACAATCTGTCCCGTTTGTTGTAGCGCCTGGGCTATCCTCAGTTTATGCTCCGGGGCTACCCTGGCGTATACGGAGACACTGGTCACGGCTGCGTTTAGTTCGTCGTCGTTCATCCTGCTAAGCTCTTCTCCGGTTAGCGAGCCGTCCATTTCATCGGTCAGTATACCGAGCTGCCGGGCAATTGCCCGCGCCGTGACTACATGGTCGCCGGTAATCATTACCGACCGTATGCCGGCGGTCTTGCATTTACTTACCGCTTCGATAGCTTCTTCCCTGGGCGGGTCTAACATTCCCTGCAGCCCAAGGAAAGCGAGTCCTTTCATGTCTTCTTCGCTGATTGAGGTTTTTTCTTTCGGGACTTTCTTGTATGCCATACCGAGCAGCCTCAGGGCATCTCCCGCCATGTCATCGGCTTTTTCAAGAATTTGCTCGCTCTGTAATTCCCTTTCCCCTTTTTCTGTCATCTGGGTGCTGCACATACTCAGGATCTTCTCCGGAGAGCCTTTAACATAGATGATATTGCCATCTTCACCCTGATGCAGGGTAGCCATGTACATGTTTTCCGATTCAAAAGGTATCTCATCGATTTTTTCTGTATCCGGTCTGATACCGGCTTTGATGGCTGAAACTACCAGGGCGCCTTCGGTGGGGTCGCCGGCGACGTGATATCTTTCTTCTTCGTCTTTATAGAGGAATGCATTATTACATAAGAACCCTGCCTTAAGCGTCTCGGTAAGAGCCTTGCTGTTAGCAGGATTAACCTGCTCATTACCGAGGGTAATATCGCCCTCGGGTTCATACCCCACCCCACTGACATCGTAGGTCTTTCCGTCGGAGTATATTCTAAGCACGGTCATTTCATTCTTGGTAAGAGTACCCGTCTTATCGGAGCATATCACGGTGGCGGTTCCGAGAGTTTCGGCTGCCGGTAGCCGTCTGATGAGTGCGTTCCTTTTAACCATGGCTGCTCCCGCCAAAGCAAGGATACCGGTTACTATCATCGGCAGCATCTCCGGAATAGCAGCTACGATGAGAGAAACGGAAGCCAGGAAGCTGTACGTAGCGGTGAAACCCGCCCAGTAGCTGAGGCCAAAGTTTATTGCACCGATGGTAAGAATCGAAATCATCAGGACTTTGGTAAAATCGGCTATCTTTCTCTGGAGAGGAGTTACTACCTTACGTGTTTCTTTCACCATCCTGGCGATTTTACCGAACTCGGTTGATTCGGCAGTGCCTGTAACAATTCCCCTTGCCGAACCGCGGGTAATGAAGGTGCCGCTGAAAGCAATACATCTCTGGTCACCGGGCGGGAGGTTAGGTTTCTGAATGGCGTCCGTCTGCTTCTTTACGGGCGTGGATTCTCCGGTAAGAGCGGCTTCGTCGGCACTGGTATCTTTGGTGTAGAAAAGACGCAGGTCGGCGGGTATTCTGTCGCCGCCTTCAAGCAGTACCACATCACCGGGTACCAGTTCCCTGGATGGTAAAACAGTAGGCTCTCCGTCCCTGAGAACACTGCATTCGATGACTATCATCTTACGCAGGGCTTCCAGAGCGGCTTCAGTTTTGCCTTCCTGAAAGAAGCCGATTATCGCGTTGAGGATGACGACACCGACAATGACTATCGTGTCTGCCAGCATATCCTCTCCGCGTGCCGTGAGGATACTGGTGATTATTGCCGCTATGAGAAGGATGTAGACCAGAGGGTTATGAAACTGGCGTAGAAAGCGCAATATAACGCTTGGTGTTTTATACTCGAGCTCGTTATAGCCGTATTGCACCAGTCTGTTAGCAGCTTCGTCAGATGTAAGACCTTTATCGCCGGTATCCAGCTCTTCGAAGACTTGGTCGGTCGTCATCTGGTACCATCGAAGCTCATTTGTCGCCATTCAGAACCCCTTTCGCAGTGTCCGCTAAAACGGGAAGGCATATGTTAATAGCGATAATACAACAGAAATTACCCCGAAACCATTGGAATTCGGGGTAACTACAGCTTAATTCAAGCTTATTCGGAGGTATCTCATTTATGATACGTACCGTTATAGTACTGCAAAATATTATAGCAGAACTGGTCTCATAGTGGAAGGGGG
>CAZCMK010000105.1:0-3047 GCA_964499775.1 uncultured Dehalococcoidales bacterium
CCCCTGTAGCTCAGGTGGATAGAGCACCAGCCTCCGGAGCTGGGTGCGGGCGTTCGAGTCGCCCCAGGGGTACTTTTTTATTACTAAATATTTATTAATTGAATATTTGCGTTACCGGAAACCAGGAGGTTAATTTGATACAAACAGCGGAACTCGTTGAAATCAGGTGGCATGGTCGTGGCGGTCAGGGTGCCGTAACAACCGCCGAGCTTCTGGCTGGAGCAGCTATTGCCGAGGGCAAATATGCCCAGGCTTTCCCCAGCTTTGGCCCTGAGAGAAGGGGAGCACCGGTACTGGCTTTCGACCGCATAAGCAGCAAGAACCCCATCAGAGTCAGAGCGGAGATTACTGAACCTGACGTCGTTGTCATCCTCGATTCCGGACTGGTACGCATCGTTAACGTTACCTCGGGACTTAAAGAGGGCGGTTTTATTGTAATTAACAGCAAGCGGACTCTCGATGATGTAGCCGCCGAATTTGATGGCAAATGGAGAGTAGCCATTGTCGACGCCACAGCTATCGCTCAGGAGGTGCTGAGAGTGAATATAGTCAATACCACCATGCTCGGAGCCCTGCTTAAAGCTACCAACGCGGTGAAGCTTGAATCACTAACTAAACCGCTTGAAGACCGTTTCGGGCGTCTGGCGGAAAGGAATGCCAGCGCCATGAAAAAGGCGTATGAGGAAACGAGGATAAAGGAGTAAGACAATTGCCGTTTAAAAGCGAAAGTGAAGTAACCTGGAAAGACCTTGAAATCGGCTCTATAGTGGTCGAACCGGGAAGCGCCGAGCAGTATTCTACCGGAGGCTGGCGTTCACAGAGACCGGTCTCCGACTATTCCAAGTGCAATAAGTGCGGGCTCTGCTACATTTACTGTCCGGAGGGCTGTATCGAACAACAGGAGGACGGGTTTTATAAAGCGAACCTGTTTTACTGCAAAGGGTGCGGCATCTGCGCCCAAGAATGTCCCAAGGACGTTATCACTATGGTGGAGGAGGAAGGATAATGGCAGAAAGAGTAGGGATGATGGTCTCTCTGGCTATCGGCGAAGCCGTCAAACTCGCCAATGTAGACGTAGTCGCCGCCTACCCGATAACTCCCCAGACACACATCGTCGAGCACCTGGCGGAGCTGGTTGCCGAAGGCGAGCTTGACGCCTCCTATATCCCGGTTGAGTCCGAGCACTCCGCCATGAGCGCCTGCCTGGGTTCAGCGGCGGTAGGCGCCAGGACTTTCACCGCCACCGCCGGACAGGGACTGGAGCTTATGCACGAGGTACTTTACGTTGCAGCCTCGATGCAGCTACCGGTAGTGATGACCGTGGCAAACAGGGCACTGTCGGCACCATTGAGCGTCTGGGGTGACCACTCAGATGCCATGGCTGTCAGAGACACGGGTTGGATTCAGATATTCACTGAGAGCGGACAGGAAGTTTTCGATAACGTCCTCTGCGCCTTCCGCATCGGCGAAGACAAACGGGTACTGCTGCCGGTGATGGTACATCTGGACGGATTTCATCTTTCGCACATGATAGAGCCCATCCTCATTCCGGATAAGAGTGATGTGGATAAATTCCTCCCACCGAACAAATATCCTCTGCCCCTCGACCCGGAGAAGCCGGTTACCATGGGAGCTTTCGGACCCCCGATTATCTATTCGGAAACGCGCAAGGCGCAGGAGGAGAACCTTCAGGCATCCAAAAAAGTGATTCTGGAGGCATGGAAAGAGTTCAATGATATATTCGGTCGTTCTTACTCGCCGGTAGAGAGCTACCGCACGGAGAATGCCAAAACACTGCTCCTGACGATGGGGAGCTACAGCCAGACGGCAATGACAACAATCGATAAGATGAGGGGTGAAGGCAAGGATGTAGGGCTGGTCAGACTCCGACTGTGGAGACCTTTTCCGCTGAAAGAGCTGAGTGAAGCTGTCAAGGGAGCCGAAACGATAGTGGTGTTCGACCGGGCACTCTCCCTCGGCGGGCAGGCGGGACCGGTCTGCTCCGAGGTAAGGTCGGCACTCTATAACAGCGACGGCAGACCGAAGATAACCAATATCATCGGCGGACTCGGCGGGCGTGATGTATCTCCTGCCGGCTTTGAAGAGATAATTAACCGGGGTATGGAGATGGCGCAAAAGGGAAGCGACCGGGAATACGAGATATACGGGGTGAGAGAGTAATGGCGGATAACTATATAAAATACGGCAAAAGACAGGTAACCAAAGACGAATACCTCGCCCCCGGTCACCGGGCGTGTATCGGCTGCGGCGAAGCACTGGCGGTAAGGCTTGCCTGCAAGGCGCTGGGACCGAACACTATCATCGTCGCCGCCACCGGATGTATGGAGATTATATCGTCCCAGCTTCCCTGGACATCCTGGCGGGTGCCCTGGATTCACACCCTGTTCGAAAATACTGCGGCGGTCGCCTCCGGCATCGAGTCCGGTCTGAAGGCTATGGCGAGGAAGGGGATAAAGCCAGATAAGAAAGTGAACGTGGTAGCCACCGCCGGCGACGGCGGCACCAGCGACATCGGACTCCAGGCTCTATCCGGCGCTCTGGAGAGGGGACACAACTTCGTCTATATCTGCTGGGACAACGAGGCTTACATGAACACCGGAATACAGCGTTCCTCGGCAACCCCTTACGGCGCCTCCACCACCACTGCTCCCGCCGGCAAGAAAAGTATCGGCCAGGTAACCTGGAAAAAGAACATGCCGCTTATCGCCGCCGCCCACAATATACCCTATGTAGCCACCGCCACTCCGAGCTACCCCTTCGACCTCATGGACAAGGTGGCAAAGGCAGCAGCGATTGAAGGTCCCGCCTACGTCCATATCTTCTCCGTATGTCCCACCGGCTGGAGGAGCGCTCCGGAAATGACCATTGAACTGGGCAGGCTGGCGGTGCAGACGGGCGTGTTTCCGCTGTACGAGGTTGAAAACGGCAAGTACAAGCTGAACGTCAATATAGTGAGACGCAAGCCGGTGCAGGACTACCTGAAGCTGCAGGGCAGGTTCCGCCACCTTTCCGAAGATGACATAAAG
>CAZCMK010000106.1:0-2886 GCA_964499775.1 uncultured Dehalococcoidales bacterium
CCCTTCAGTCTATTTCTACTTTTAAGTGGAAGGGATTCCCTTTCTCTGCATGGTTGTATCGTATCGCCCATAATCAGGTGGTTGACTATATAAGGAAAAATAAAAAACGCCCCGATACCCTCTTCGACGAAATGCAGGTAAGCGATAGAACTGGAGTTAGTCCGGAAATGATGGCTGAGCGTAATATAGACATCGAGCAGGTCATGTCAGCCACCCGGCAGCTTACCGAATCGCAGCGCGAGGTTATATCGCTGCGTTTTACCAGCGAACTGCCGACCGCCGAGGTAGCGAAAATAATGGGTAAAAGCCAGGGGGCAGTAAAAGCCTTACAGCACAGCGCTATAGTAGCCCTTCGTAAGGCACTACTGGCAGGAAACGATGAGTAAGTCAATAGAATTTGATAACATACTGGATGAATGTCTGAACCGTCTGATGTTTAAAGGCGAGACGCTCGAGCAGTGTCTCCGGCATTACCCGAAGCACGTAGATGAGCTTAAACCTCTGCTCGAAGCTGCTCTGGTAACCAGCCGTTTATCATCGCTCGAACCCAGCCCTGAATTTAAGGATAAAGCCAGAGTCCAGCTATACACGGCGCTCCGCAAAATGGAGAGTAAGAGAAGCCGGTCTTTCTTCAATTTAGGCTGGCGACCGCAATGGGTGGCAGTGACAGCCGTAGTCCTGGCCCTGTTTCTTGCCGGAGGCGGCACGGCTGCCGCTGCGAGCGGCAGTATGCCTGATGATTTTCTATATCCGGTTAAACGAGCTACCGAGCAGGTACAGCTTGCTTTTACCTTCACGTTTCTGGGTAAAGCGGAGTTTCATACCAGAATGGCAGACAGAAGGGTGGAAGAAATCGTTTACCTCGCCAACGAAAACAAGACAGAGAAGATTGAAATGCTGGTGGCAAGTCTTGAAACCAGTCTAACAAAAATTCCCGTACTTCTATCGACTCAGGAAACGGTTGATATCATGGCTGTTGAGAAAGAATCAGAAGCACTTCTTGCAGGCTCAGTGGAAGCAACGGAGGAAGAAGAGAATAACGATACACCGGCATTGACCACAGCGACGGCGGAAGAGCCTGTTCCCGAGTCAGCAGTGATAGCTGAACCAGTCCAGGGTAAAGCCCAGAGAGTGGGTAGCGGTAATCAGGTTCAGGCAGGAGCTGACCGCCGGGTAAACTTAAGTGTAACTATGGTCAACCAGGCTAACCGGAACATATCACAGCTACGTAAAATCCTGGAAATAGTACCTGAATCTGCCCGACCAGCCATTCTCCGCGCAATCGCTATCTATGAACAAGGCTACGAAAACGCCATCGAATCTCTGGACTGATATGTGCTGAATCGTCCTGGCACTCACCTCGATTCGATTTATATAGCCACCATTATTACATTATTCTACTCCACCAGCCACCCGTTAAATCGCCCGGATAATCGTAGTCTCAAACTCTCCCCGCAACTTAACAGGATTTTAGCATTTGGCTGTTACAATTATCGGTAGATACATGAATAAGTGGAAAGGAGGTGAAAATCGATGTGGAGGAAGAAGAAGTTCATCTTCGGTCTGCTGATAGCGGTTATTCTGGCCGCTGCGAGCCTGGGCGGGGTCGCTCTCGCACAGGGAAGTGAGGAGAGTAGCCAGCCGAAAACGCTGATGTCAAGAGCTGCCGATATCCTTGGTATCGACCAGCAGCAGCTTGAAGATGCCTTCGAGCAAGCCCGCACCGAGATGCAGCAAGAAACCCTGGATAACTATCTTCAGGGTCTGGTGGATGAAGGTAAGATAACCGAAGAAGAAGCCACTCAGTATAAAGAGTGGATGCAGTCCAAACCCGATATGACACAGTTAAAGGACCAACTCGAAGACTGGATGGAGACAAAGCCGGATATACCCGGTATTTTCGGTCGCAGAAACATCGGCGGTTTCCGCGGTTTTAATGGAATGGGCGTCTTTGGCAGGCTATGCCTCCCATTAAGATAGATATATCAGCTGACACAGCTCGTTTAGCTTGTGTCTTAAGTTCTAACAGAGGAAAGGAGGGGTTATTCCCCTCCTTTCCTTATTCACCGGGCGTGATATGCCTGGAATTAACATTATCTTAACATTTACCATATAAAATCATATATAATAAGTCGCCGGGGGAATGGGAGATGGCAGGAAAAAGAGTCCTGGTTGTCGATGATGATGAAAAAACGGTGGAACTGGTCAGGCTCTATCTGAACCGTGACGGTTACCGGGTCGCTACCGCATACAACGGTACCGATGCCTTACGCCTTGCCCGTGAAAGCCGCCCCGACCTCATAGTGCTCGACCTTATGCTGCCCGGCATAGACGGACTCGAAGTATGCCGCACCATCAGAGCGGAGTCCGATGTACCGATTATCATGCTAACCGCCAGGACTACCGACGAGGACAAACTGGCCGGTCTGGAGCTGGGCGCCGATGATTACGTGACCAAACCTTTCAGCCCGCGAGAGCTTGCAGCAAGGGTGCGGACAGTCCTCAGGCGCCTGCCGGGCGAACGCGGTCCCGATGTAATCGAGTACGGCGATATTTTCATTAACTTCCTGAAACACGAAGCGTCTGTTAACGGCAAATCTCTGGGTCTGACAGAGATGGAATTCAAGTTGCTTGGAGTCCTGATAAAAGAACCGGGCAGAGTTTTCAGTCGTGCCGAGCTTATCGATAAAGCCCTCGGTTACGGATTCGAAGGCTTCGACCGCACTATAGACGTCCATATCCTCAACCTGCGCCGGAAGCTCGAGTCTGACCCGGCTCATCCCGTTTACATCAAGACGGTATACGGGGCCGGCTACAGACTTTCTGAGGTGTCAGATGACGGGTAAACTACAATTCCGCCTCCTTATGGCTTTTACCCTGGTAATA
>CAZCMK010000107.1:0-2858 GCA_964499775.1 uncultured Dehalococcoidales bacterium
CACTGTATAACGCCCGGGTAGCATTCAGGAGTGTAAACTACCTATAGCTTCTTTAATATATTCTTCCATCTGTGCCGCTATACTGCTATAGCTGTGTACCCGTTTAACGTAGTCCAGTCCCGCCTGTCCAATACTTTCACTCTTCTCGGGTGAAAGGAGTAACGAGACTATCCCGTCAATCATATCGTCGGGACTGTTGGCGTAGACAATCCCCTGTTCCTCACCGCTGACCACCGTAACCATACCGGGCAGAGCGGTAGCCACCAGCGGTCTGCCGCAAGCCAGGAACTGCACCGTCTTTCCGGGGAAAATGTCCCGTGTGGCATCGGTAATGCGAAAGGTGTTTATACACACGGATGCGAGATTGATATACTCCGGCATCATCTCGTAAGGCTCGAAGCCGGTTATAATAACGCTGTCACGTATGTCCAGTCCCGAAATCAGCTTTTCCAGCACGGGACGCTGCGAACCATCACCTACTATCAGCAGCTTAGCCGACGGGACTTCCTCGATAACCCGGTGAAACAGCGGAACAATATCGTCCAGGCCGCTGAAATCGAATAGAGTGCCCATGAACAGGACAACTCTATCATCATCGGCAAAACCCCACTTACGACGGACACTTTCCGTGGGAATATCGGGGTGAAACATCCCGGTATCAACCGGCATCAGCAGCAGCCTGACCTTGCTTTCATCGGCGCTCAGGCGCGTTACATACCCGGTTAGTCCCGGATTTAACGAAAGTATCATATCTGCTCCGGAATACACCTTCTTTTCTAAAAATCTGGTTAAAGGACGTAACGCCGGTGCCGGCACGAGCTGGCTGAGAACGTCTATCGACCTGAATATAGCCGGAATTCCGTACTTTCTGGCTATCGAGAGGGTCTGGAGTCCACTGGTCGGCACGCTGTAGAGAACGATGGCATCTATGTTTTTCTCTTTGACTGTCCGTTTTATTTCCAGGTACTGTGTAAAAGCAGCCGATATACGGCTGATTCCGCTCATCTTGATATAGCCGGGTCTTCTCAGAGATACGGAGGAGCCTTCGAATGCCCTTGAGACGTTGTTGTATTCGCGGGTGTGCAGAGTCCCGAAATCAAAAACGCTATCTTTATGCCAGGTATTTTCATAATCAATGGCATAGACCCGATGTCCCCTTAGCGACAGCGACTCGGCGAGGGTATGGATGTCGAATACCACCTTTTCCAGCCAGTCGACCTCGTGAATAAAGAGGATATTCATTTCTGCTGCCTCGTCTGCTCCGGCCTTATGCCCCTGAGAAGCATGGACAGGCCGTTGAGATTCACCTTCAAATCCCCGATTGAGGCAGTACGCCGTATCCGCTGATATATATAGGAAGGACGGAAATAGAAATCTCTGTAGGCACGCTTTACCTGGCTTATGATTTCATCTCTGCCGAGCAGAGAGCTTTCAAATACGGGAGTGGCACCACCTCCCGAACCAGCGTATATATAGTCCTCCCAGGGAATATCGCTGTTCCCACCGCTTTCAAGGTAAAGGTCATTAAGCTTTGTACCGGGAAAAGGCGTGGTTATGGAGAACTGGGTAAAATCCAGCTTCAGTTTCCGGGCAAACCTGACCGTTTGGTCAATAGTATCAGGGGTTTCACCGGGAGAGCCTATCATGAAATAACCGATAGTATGAAGTCCGGCTTCTCTGCTGAACCGCACCGCTTCTTCGACCTGTTCCAGCGTGATGCCTTTGTCGATGGTATCCAGTATCTCCTGCGAGCCGGACTCTATTCCGTATGAAACGGAATAGCAGCCGGCCTGTTTCATCTGGATCAGCAGTTCCCTTTCTACCAGGTTAACCCTGGTCTCACAGGACCAGATTATGTCAAGCCCTCTCTTCATCATCTCTTCAGTTATTGCGTAGACCCGCTTGTTGTCCATGGTGAAGACATCGTCGTAAAAGGCAAGCTCCCTGATTCCGTATCTCTCCTGAAGATAGGCAATCTCGTCAACAACCCTCTCCGGACTCTGCGCCCTGAACTTCCTGCCGAATACCGGTTTGGAGCAGTAAGCGCACTGATAGGGACAGCCCCGGCTGGTTATCATCACGGCAAATGGTAAAGCCCTGCCGTGCGGAGGGTGCGGTCTATATACCTTCCGGGGCAGCAAATGATAGGCAAGAAAGGGCAGAGAGTCCATCTCGACCACCGTCGACCTCAATGGATTATCCATCGTTTTTCCGTCTTTCCTGTAGCTGATGCCCTGAATTTCGCTAAGCGGTCGCTTGTTTTCCAGGGCAGATAGCAGCTCGATAATCGTCTCCTCCCCCTCTCCCCTGACTATCACGTCTATTTCAGGAGCGGCGGCCAGCGTCTCGCCGGGCAGCAAAGTGGCGTGGCTTCCTCCGAGAATCACGGGCAATTCCGGTCTGGTATTTTTTACCCGACGGGCGATATCTATTGCCCCGGTCACTGTCGGCGTCATAGCCGTGAGCCCCACGAAATCGGCATCAGCCAGGCGGGAGACCACGTCAGCGGGCTGGAGTTCCAGGGCATTAGCATCGATTATGGTTACCGGGTATCCTTTAGCTTCAAGGACGGCAGCCAGTTGAAGAAGTCCCATCGGGGGCTGAGGATATCCCGCGGACTGGGGAGGATTTACCAGAGCTATCTTTAACATATCTCTCTACAACCGACCGTAGACCAGCCGATAGAAAAAGCGGAGGCTCTCGCCTCCCTTTCAATGTGGATTGTATGAGAAGTGCCGGGAGAAGTCAAGCGATATTACTGCCGGGTTCTGTTTGCATCTGGTTGTTTATTATTACCTATCCTCTGTATCCCTTCATCCGCCACAGGCGGACTCAGGATGAACCCTTCAGGGTGAACC
>CAZCMK010000108.1:0-2841 GCA_964499775.1 uncultured Dehalococcoidales bacterium
GGTTTCGTAACGTTCCTGATGTGTATCGGGCAGTGCACCAGTCCTGCCGGGATGGAGACGACTCCGGCGGTGGTAATTACGTGCTTCTCGGCTTCCTCACCGAGACACACCTCCACTTCCGCTCCCAGCTCACGTATATCCGTGGGGTCGCCCCCGATGAAAAACAGGAGCTCGGTAAAGTCGTGCGCGTGAGGTCTATCGAATGAAATGGGCTCCGAGACGCAGTGATAACCGATACTGCAGTCCTCACCCAGTTCTCCCTGGTGGGAGAGCAATGAATACCCGGCGTAATGCCCTATATCCCGAATCAGGTCCGTGATTACGTGTTTGCCATATTTAGTCTCAGCCATATAATTCCTCCTATTGAATCATGCGATTTTATAATCGGAAGAGTTTCAATAACTCCTCTATATCATCCGGCTGAACCGATAATTTCGCTATCCTGTTTACCCTTTCAGTGTCGCATTTTAGGCATTTATGGACAATCTGGAATCCCTTGCCGGACTTATATTTCAACCCAACCGGCTTCATCAGTCCCCCGCATTTCTCTCCCCTGTCTCCCGGCAATATGTCGATATGCTTGGAGAATAGGCAGAACGGACAGTGGTTGCGGTAGCTTCCGTTGCTTGCCGGTAGTACTCCACGTCCGCAGTTCTCGCAGACAAATCCCGTATTCTCTTTTATTCTGCTCATGTCCCTAACTCCCCCGTCTGAATTAATTCAAACTAAGGAGCCAGGGTTCCGTTATCTCTCCCCTGCGGTCTCAGGCTTGACTGAACCAGTGACAGATTCACCGCTCCGGTTTCGCCGGGGCGATTACTTCCGGTTCCTGCTTCATCAGGGCATCTTTCATCCCTGAATCCGGACCTCGACAAGCTTTAGTCTTCTATGCTGGCCACTGTAAGGCGGGAGCAACCACCTTCCACCGGTATGTGTATTTTCAGCCTCACTGACTCCGGCGCCGTCCCCTGCGGGTCATGAGCGGAGGTAATATTTCATTGTTGGTTCTTTCCTCCTGTCTTAATCATCAACCCGGATTTCTCCGGTGAAAACATCCGGTATCGAGTCCCATGCCCGGCGTTCTTCATCGTAGGGCTCTTCCGCCAGATAACTGTCATTCCCCAGGAGCATGGTCATCCGTCTCTCACCGTACGGCTGCCAGTCACCGAGGCTCTCACAGCCTGGATTTCCGGTACGGGCAAACGCCAGCCAGGCATCCTGCATGTTCATTGAAAGCCTGTCCGCTTCAGGACCCGAACCGTGGAAAGCCGGGTCGTATGTCCCGAAAACGAAGCCGATATCCAGACCGTGGCAGGCACCCAGGGTACCGCCCAGCGCCGGCGATTCCCAGGTGAACAGGTAGTTATATGTAGACGGGTTGTAAAGACTCTGTGCCTCTATGAACTGGAGGCACGGCATCCTGAACATTCGGTCGGTCTGAATCGCCTTGTATATCTCGGGAATACTGGTATCGGCTCCCCTCGCCGAGCGCACCTTCCGGTAGGCTTCCATCAGACCGGGAATGTATTCGGCAGAGAAGTAGTATTGGAAACGCCTTGTCAGCCCGTCCTCATCCAGATTCGGCAGACCGAAGTCCATCAAACATAAAAGCTTCCACTCTTCCAGGTTGGTGCCGGCAAGTACGGTAATCCCGGCAGCCGAGCCTTTCCTGACAGCATCGATGGGTATCTCGGGAAGCGTTTTTCCGTCAACAACCGGCGCCGTTACCGTTATCCTCATATCCTCCTCTTCCTTACGCGCTAGCTGGTTCTTTAGTTCCTGATTGGCAGAAAGAAGCTGCTCTACTGTAAGCGACCGCAGGCTATCTATATCGCTGGAATCGAGATTAAAAAATTCCAGAAATTTACCGGAGAGCATTACTCCGCCATCAAGCAGTGAGACCGTGCTACCGACGCCGCTCTGGAGAATGGCTTTCTGGAAAAGGCCCTTGGCCTGCGGCATAGCCAGCAGGCAGCCGATGCTCATCCCGCCTGCCGATTCTCCGAAAACGGTCACGTTATCAGGGTCACCGCCGAAAGCAGCGATGTTATCTCTTACCCAGCGGAGAGCGGCAACCTGGTCGAGCAGTCCTTCATTACCCGTAGAAGGAATCCCGCCTCCGGTAATCTCGTTCAGGTTGAGAAATCCTAATAGACCCAGCCGGTAGTTGATGCTGACGACCACCACGTCGCCGCGCGCCGCCAGTTTACTGGCATCCGATGTCGGCTGGGAACCCGACCCCATATTGAAGGCGCCGCCGTGAATCCAGACCATTACAGGACGCCGCGCATCGTCGAGTCCGGGACTCCACACATTCAGATATAGACAGTCCTCGTCCTGAGGCTCAACGATACTTATCGCCTCCAGAGCGGCGTTTTCCATCACAGCCTGGGGAGCAATCGTGCCGAAGGTCTGGGTCGGTCGTACCCCATTCCACGGCTCTACCGGCTGCGGCGGCATCCAGCGAAGCTCGCCGATAGGCGGAGCGGCATAGGGTATCCCCTTTAATATGTAAAGACCATCCAGATAATTACCCTCTATTTTGCCCGATTCTATCTCAACGATAGCCTCATTCTCTTTGTCCATTTTTCTCCTCTTTCGGTTCTATTAACACAAGAAGTAAGACCTGCTGATAGACACTTTAATCAGCCCGGCTGGGCTTGTCAAGGAATAGATATAGCTATCATCAGTCTGTTTTGGCTGATATTTATACTCACCCCCCGCCTGCCGAAGTCTTCCGCCTAAGGCGGAGCGGGCAGGCCTTAATCCCCCTCTCACTCAATACCATGATTTAGTATAGAATAACTATTTTGAGTGAGAGGGGGAGAGATTTATGAGAGG
>CAZCMK010000109.1:0-2828 GCA_964499775.1 uncultured Dehalococcoidales bacterium
TGATTAAAAAAATATAGAATATGCAGAGTTACTACCAGGGAGGAAATTACGAGTGAAAATCCACCTGAAAGCCAGTTTTGATAAAGGCATAAACGATATGGAAACCGGGAGCAGTACGCTGGGTGAACTACTCGCCGAGCTATCGAAAAAATACCCGGATTCCAGGTTTTATAACAGACAGCGTGAAGAAGTATCCTTCGAATACTTTGTAGAGCTTAACGGGCAAATACATGACGCCCTCCCCGAAGAGCTGGATACCAGCTTGGAGGAGGGCGACACAGTTGATATTTATAAAGGTATCGACTACGAAGAAGACTAGTCAGGCAGATACCCTTTTTTACAGTAATACTAATCAAACGTAATGATATTACGCAGCGCCTGTCCCTTATTCACGGCATCGATGGCATCGTTTATCTTGTCCAGAGGATAATGCGCCGTGATAAGCTCGTCCAGCTTCAGAATCCCCGCTTTATAAAGGGCTATCAGCTTCGGTATATCCTGGCTGAGGTTCGTGGTACCCATAAAGCTGCCGGTTATTACCTTCTCGCTGTCGATAATATCCATAGGCGAAACTGACAGCATCTCCGTAGCAAGACCCACGATAACGGCAGTCCCCTGCCGTCCGAGCATAGCCACTGCCTGTACTATAGCCGGAGTAACTCCTACGGTTATAATTACGTAATCGGCACCGTAACCGTCCGTCATTTCTTTTACTTTTTCTACCGGGTCGCCTTTGGAAGCATTTACTACATGGGTTGCGCCGAACCCTTTTGCCGCTTCCAGCTTGTTATCCAGCATATCCACTGCAATAACCGGATAAGCTCCTGATATCGATGCGCCCTGAATGGCGTTAAGGCCTACTCCACCGACTCCGATAACGGCAACACTTTTACTCGGTCTTACCTTTGCCCGGTTGACCACCGCTCCGTATCCAGTGATGACCCCGCAGGCAAGAAGGGCTGCTCTGTCCATAGGCATATCGGCCGGAATTATTACTACCTGGGATTTATCGACGATGGCATACTCGGCAAAGGAAGCCACTCTCAGTCCGTGGTAAACAGGTTCGCCTTTCTTATTCTTCCACCGGCTCTCGGTATCCAGCGGCCACTGGGCATTACACATGCTGGGAAGTCCCGTCTTGCAGTACTTGCACTCTCCGCACGAACGCAGTAACGACACGACAACCTGGTCGCCCTTCTTGACATTGGTTACGCCTTCTCCCACTTCATCGACGAAACCTGCCGACTCGTGACCGGGGACAAAAGGCAATTGTCCGGGAAGGTCGCCGTTCATAAAGTGAATATCGCTATGGCAGACTGCCGTCGCTACTATTTTCACCTTTACTTCACCCTTGTGCGGCGACTCAATATCCAGTTCCTCTACAACGAGTGGTTTTTTATATTCGTATAATACTGCGGCTTTCATAACCACCTCCTTCACCCGAAAGGATACCCCCTCCGCACTCCGTTGTCAATATCTTTTGATGTTTTTTAACGAGACCTTGACAGCCGGAAAACAGGAGTTTAGCATTACCTGAAGAGCGGCACAAGCGGGGAATCCTGGATAACACTTTCTCACTTGAATTTGAGGTATCAACGGTAGTTCTCCGTCATTCTGGACATGAGGAGGGTACTATGTCCGGACCATTAGAAGATATCAGAATTTTAGACCTGAGCTGGGTGCTGGCAGGACCTTTCTGTACCATGGTCCTCAGCGACCTCGGAGCGGAGGTAATAAAGCTCGAACGGCCTCAAGCAGGAGACCTTGCCCGGGGCAACGGACCGTTTGTCAACGGTGAGAGCTCTTATTTTCTCAGCATCAACCGGGGTAAAAAGAGCATCACGATAGACCTCCAGACTCCTCAGGGGAAAGAGATTTTCCTGAAACTTGTTAAAAAGGTGGATGTCCTGATAGAGAATTTTGTCCCGGGTACGATGAAGAGACTGGGGCTTGAATACGATGTCGTTAAAAAAGCAAACCCCAAAATCATTTATACTTCTATATCGGGTTTCGGCCAGACCGGGCCCTACTCGCAGAAACGCGCCCTCGATGTTATTATCCAGGCAATGGGTGGTTTTATGAGCATTACCGGAGAGCAGAACGGCCCGCCTGTCAAGGCCGGAGCATCGGTCGGCGATATCACCGCCGGACTTTTCACCGCCATCGGTATACTTTCCGCGCTTCACGAACGCAAAAAAAGCGGCAAGGGTCAGATGCTGGATATTAGCATGCTTGACTGCCAGCTTGCGTTACTCGAAAACGCATTCGCCCGGTACTTCGCCACCGGGGAGGTACCTCAAAGACTCGGAACAAGACACGCCGTGTTCACACCTTTCCAGGCATTCGAGACAAAAGACGGGTATATTGTCCTGGCTATGGTGGGCGGTGTCAGGAACCAGTGGCCGCTGTTCTGTGCCATTACAGGTCTTCTGGAGCTTATGGACGACGAGCGGTACCAGACCGGCGCTTTACGCACGGAGCACTATAACGAACTCGAACCCATTCTGAACGAGGTAATGAAGACTAAAACCACGGATGAATGGATAAAGGAACTCACGGAAGTAGGGATACCGTGCGGTCCCATAAACTCCATCGACAAGGTCGCCGCCGACCCTCAGGTGCAACACAGGGACATGATTGTGGAAGTTGACCACCCCCGCGCAGGGAAGGTCAAACTTATCAACACCCCGGTAAAACTCTCCAGGACGCCGGGCAGCGTCAAGCGTACCGCACCCGATCTGGGACAGGACACAAAAAGCATGCTATCGGAACTTCTGGATATGGATGAAGAAGAGATAGACACATTAAGCCGGAGTGGTGTAATTTAA
>CAZCMK010000110.1:0-2571 GCA_964499775.1 uncultured Dehalococcoidales bacterium
GACATCGGTTATTCTTTAGTGTCGGCTACAGCGTAAAGGAGCTTCACCTGTCGTATTTTATCTTCACCTTCCCGGCTTTAACGTCCTCAATTGCCTGTAGGTAGGTCTTCTTGGTGCCGATATCCAGCAGGTAGTCATCAGGCTTCAGACGGTAAGCATATACGGGTAATCCGAGTGCAATGATTCCGGGGAAGACATCATAAGCGAAATCCGAAGGACCTCCCTCGGGTATATGGTTAAAAATCTCCTTCTCGAAAATATATACCCCGCCATTGCCGAGATTACCGGCAACCGAACCGGGAGACGGCTTTTCGGTCAAGCTGATGACTTTACTATTTTCATCCAGAGAGACGATAGCAATCTCCTGCGGGTTTGAACGCTCGGACACAGCTATCGTGGCTATGGTACGTTTTGACCGGTGGTACTCGAGCATGTCTTTAAGGTCGAAATCGGTGAGGACATCACCGTAAACGATAACAAAGGTGCCGTCAAAAAAAGGCTCCATCCTCTTTACCCCGCCGGCTGTCCCGAGGAGTGATTCTTCACGGGAATATGTTATTTTCACTCCGAAACGGGAGCCATCTCCGAGAAATTCCTCTACTTCCTTTCCCAGATGGTAGAGGTTTAGAGCTACCTCCGATATGCCGTAGCACTTAAGCCAGGCAAGGCAGTGTTCGATAAAGGTTCTTTCTCCGACAGGCAGAAGTACCTTTGGTACTTTAGAGGTATACGGTCCCAGTCTGGTTCCTTCGCCGGCGGCCAGAATCATCGCTTTCATTTATTCTACCTTTGCTGCTTTCCGTATATCGGCGGTATTCAACCTGCACTAAAGGTTTCTCAGGCAGGTAGTAATAATGTGTTCCAGCATAAGGTGGATGTCTTCAACCTGCTCCATACTCTGGCTGGGCACCACTACTGGAATATCTACCAGCTCTGCGAGCTTGCCTCCGCTGAACCCGATAAGACCTATGGTGGTTGCCCCCCCGGCTTTCGCCTTTCTTATACCGTTCAACACATTAACTGAGTTTCCACTGCCGCTGATAGCGATGGCAATATCTCCAGCCTCGAGGAAGTTCTCCAGTTGCTCGGCGAAAATATCGTCGTAAGACGAGTCGTTAGCCCAGGCGGAGAGAAGGGGAACATTATCGGTAAAGGCGATAGCTTTAATCCGGGGCTTTCCGGGGTTGATGGCTCCTTTAGCCAGGTCGGAAGCGAAGTGGGAAGCGGTGGCAGCGCTGCCGCCATTGCCGAAAATGAAAACGCTCTTCCCTTTCTGGCGCGCCTCGTCGAGCAGGCTGACCACCCTGGTGATTGATTCTATCGGTAGTCTGGTCAGGGTATCACCGACCTCAGCAAGGTATTGTCTGATTATCTCCAAGTTCTCAGTATTCATTTTATTTCACCGTTCTCAGTACACCCTCCTCCTTCATCACCTTTTCGGCTTCAGCATAAGAATCGGTTACATCGGGTTGAGTGCTTATCCAGTCGAGATATTGCTTTATCATTTCCTCAACGGGAATCTCCGGTCTCCAGCCGAGCTTTGAGAGCCTGGATGTATCGGAGAATATATGGCGGGTATCGCCGAATCGAAATACCCCCGGAGTTTCCGGCTGGAGATTTTTCCCGGTAACTTTATTGAAAAGCCCGGCATATTCCATTACGGTTATCGGTTTATCACCACCGACATTATATACCTCGAAATCGGCTCTCTTATCCTCCATAACCAGGAGATTAGCTCGAACGACATCGTCTATGTGGACGTAATCCCGGAGCTGCTTACCGTCCTCGTAAATAAGGGGGGGTAATCTTGTCAGTAATCTGGTAGTAAATATCCGGAGGATGCCGGAATATGCATTATGAAAACTCTGCCTTGGTCCCTGGGTAATACTGTAGCGTAACGCCACCGTGGAGATATCGTATCTCCTGCCAAGACTCAGTGCGTAGAGTTCCTGGCAGTACTTTGAGACGGCATACTGGTTGTGAGGATTCGTCTTCGTTTCTTCGGTAGGTACGGGCTTCATAGCAAGCTGGCAGGCAGGGCACTTTATCTCCCATTCTCCTTTCTCCAGTTGTGCCAGAGTGCGTGGCGGAGGGTACTGTATGCCGTGTTCGGGACACTCATATTTTCCTTCACCGTACACGGCTTGAGAACTTGCCAGGATAACCTTCTTAACAGGGAGGCGTTTGTTAACGATTAATTCGTAGAGGAGGGCGGTGCTAACGTCGTTAATACCGGCGAATGTGCTGAAATCAGGACGGTAGCCCTGGTAAGCGGCAAAGTGAAATACATAATCCGCACCGTTGAGGGCTTTTTCAAGGTCAGCCCTGTTACATACGTCTCCACGTATGAATTCCGCGTCAGCAGGGATATAGTTCGGTTTTTCCCGTCGAGGGTGGATGGATGGTTCAAGATTATCGAGCACGCAGACTGAATAGCCTTTCTTGAGAAGGAGGTCCGCAGTGTGCGAACCGATGAACCCGGCACCGCCTGTGATTAACGCTTTCATTCTGCCCCACGATAGTTAAAAATAGCCTTGCTGCCGTCTTCCTGAAAGCGGAAAGGGAGTTCTC
>CAZCMK010000111.1:0-2472 GCA_964499775.1 uncultured Dehalococcoidales bacterium
CGGTAGGGGATTTTGTTCGATTTTATAACCTCCACCAGGTGCCAGGATATCGCTTCACCCTCGCGGTCGGGGTCGGTGGCCAGATATACCGTGGAGGCTGTTTTAGCGGCCTCCCTCAGTTCCTTGGCTATCTTGCTCTTCGCTCTCGGTACCACGTATTCCGGGCTGAAGCTGTTATCGACATCCACTCCCAGCTTGCTTTTAGGCAGGTCTCTCACGTGACCGAGCGAGGCTTTCAGGTTGTAATCACTGCCCAGAATGCGACCCAGTGTCCTCGCTTTTGCGGGCGATTCCACTATAACGAGATTTTTGTTCTTTTTTCCGGTTGTCAATCTACTTTCACCCTGTAATCTTCTCTTATTTCTCTGGCAAGCGAGTAATTCATCGCTCCAACCTGCTTTACCAGACCTTTCAGCTCCATCATGGCGAGAGTGCTGCTGACTTCCGATACCGGCAAGCCACTCAGACGGCAGACTTCATCGATGTGAACCGGTTCGGCTCCAAGCTGCTTTAATAATAACGACTCGGTATCCGTTTCAGGTAGCATATCCTTCATTTCTATCTGCTGGGCTACCGCCGTAAGGTTCAGCTCTTCGAGGATATCGGTATAGTCACGGACGAGCTTGGCTCCTTCCTGAATCAGGTGGTTGGTGCCTTTACTTGCCGGTGAAAGGACGCTGCCCGGAATGGCGAACACCTCTCTGTTCTGTTCCAGTGCCAGGTTAGCCGTAATCATGGCGCCGCTGGTCTCTCCGGCTTCTATAACCAGCACACCGAGACTGAGCCCGCTCATGATACGGTTTCGGCGCGGAAAATTGTCCGCCCTGGGCTTGGTGCCAAGAGGGTATTCGCTTATTATAGCCCCCTGCTGCATGATACGCCGGGCAAGCTCGGCATTCTCGGCAGGATAGACTCTATCCAGTCCGCAAGCGAAGATGGCTATAGTCCTGCCGCCAGCCTCAAGAGCGCTTTTATGAGCGACGGAATCAATCCCCCGGGCAAGCCCGCTGACGATGGTGATTTTATTGCGGGCGAGGTCGGTTACCACCTCCTCCGTGACCTGTCTCCCGTAAACGGTAGCCCGGCGGGTGCCAACCACTGCCAGGCACCATTCATCTTCGGGTAGCAGGTCACCCCTGACGTATATTACCGGAGGATAGTCGTATATCTCTTTGAGTCGGGCAGGGTAGCCTTCATCGTGATAGGTGAATACCTTCACCCCATTGCGCTCCAGCTTCTCCATCTCCTCGTCGAGAGATATATTCGGACGCCCCGTATTGATGGCGCGAATAGAGGCGCTGTCCAGCCCCGCCTTCTTCAGCTCGCCTGAGGAGGCAGACCAGGCATTATCCAGGGTCTTGAAATAGCTCTCGAGTAAGCCTGATTTGACCCTGCCGATACCCGATATCAGGCTGAAACCCACCCAGTATTTGAGGTCTTCTCTACGCTTTTCCACTTCAATGCCATTCTAGCATAGGGGTAGAGGGATGACAATTAAGCCTCATATTAAATACATCGATATTCTTTCATGATATAATTATCCGTTATGAATTTACCCGATTTCGAACAGGTCCCACGCGCCGTCGCGATAGACCTAGATGGCACATTGTTGAACAGCCGGACACAGCTTTCGGCACGCAGTCACAGTGCCCTTGAACAGTGTATCGCCCGTGATATTCCGGTTATCATCGCCACATCCCGTCCTGCCCGTATCTTCAAACGCATATTCCCGCAGGACCTTGCCGTCCGGTGTTCTTTCGCCCTCATGAACGGGGCTGTTACCAGTGGTAATCCGCCTCTGTCCGGCTACTTAAAGGAGACCCTTCCCGAAGAGCTAACCCGGCGTATCATCAATATAGCTATAAGATTTCATACCGATATCGGCATTACTATCGAAATCGACGGCTATGATTTTGGTGCTAACTGGATTAGCGATACCGATATGCTCTGGGAGAGGAACTCGGCAACACCGGACATGTTGTTTTCTATTGATGAAGCGATATCCAGACAGCCCTGTAAAATAGCGTTGGGCGGTCAGGGGATTGATATCCTGAAACTGGCTGACGAACTCAGGCATAGTCTTGGTGATACCATTTCTATCGTTCCGGCTTTGCTGGGAATTCCGCTACTTAACATCACAACACCGGAAGCGACCAAACCGGTTGCCCTGCAGAAGCTCCTCAAGCCGGCAGGCATTCCGCTCGAACAGGTAATCGCTTTCGGCGATGATATTCCTGATATCGAGATGCTTAAAGCATGCGGTACCGCTGTGGCGGTGGACAACGCTTTTCCCGAGGTTAAGTCTATCTGTGCTTATCATACAGCCAGTAATGACGAAGACGGAGTAGCACTGGTGCTGGAGAAGATGCTCGCCGTTTAAGAGAAATAGCATAGAGAAGAAAAAACTAGCCTGCAAGCGCCTCGATAGCTGCCCGGGTAATTATCTCCATGCCTGCCCTGGTCTTTTCGGAA
>CAZCMK010000112.1:0-2458 GCA_964499775.1 uncultured Dehalococcoidales bacterium
GCCGAAGACCGTCTCTATGTCCTGCTGCGAAGCCGGTCTCACTTTCGAGAAATGACCGGGTACAGTCTTGACCGGTTGAGGTCCCTCGATAACGTCGGCAGCATCGCCGCCGATTGTGAGCATGGGCAGGACGTGGAGAGTGCCGTAAGTACTCGTGCCGGTGAGGACTTCAGCCATGAAGGGGTCGGATATATCGGGCGGCGCCTGGATAAGCCTCTGGTCGGTCACCCCGAGGCTGATATCCGTTATCATACCGAAGAACCGTCTTTTACCACCTTCGATAGTGACATACCGTCCCACCGCCATCTCCTCGATGGAGGCAGAGACATCCAGCCTTACCTCAACACCTTTTGTCAGCGAACCGGAGACTACGATGCCCAGCTTCTCAATATTTTCACTCATTGTCGATTACTCCTTCTCCACCCGCCTTACTAAAAGCTCCAGACCCTTTATTCCCATAATCTCCACGTTTTCATCTACTTCTATATAATCGCCTTCAGATTTTGCTCTCCAGTTTTCACCTTTAACAAAAACGTTACCGACAGGACTCAGTGACTTCACCACTTTTCCCTGCAGACCTATTATTCCTTCCCTGCCGGTTACCTTTTTCAGGTGAAAACTCGGTATCAATTTAACGTGTATCACCAGAACAACGATACCGACAAGCAGGGCTATGGAAATCATCAGTCCGATGGGTATCTTAACTCCTAAAAAATGCAATATTAAAAGGACCGCTGCTATTATAATGCCTTCGTCCAGCAGTAAAATCAGAACTTTAAACCAATCGCTTAAAGCAGTTTTCATTTCTTATCTTTTAACTAACCGACATCCCATCTGTACCGGCACTTCTGCCTCTCGCCAGCCTGATACATATCCGTATCCTCGGGAAGGTCGACGATTTCCACAAACTCACAGCCTAAAATCTCACAGGTGCGGCGCGAAGGATAGTTGTCCGGGTTGCAGGTTATCCACAGCGTTTTCATTCCGTGGTCGAGGGCGACTTTCCTAATCAGATTACAGGCTTTGGCTGCATAGCGGTTTCCCCGGTATTCCTCCTGTATGCCGTATCCGATATGTCCGGCGTACATCACGAGGTGGTTATTATTACCGATACGAAGACTGACCCGACCAATCGAACGGGGGTTTCCCGGCAGGCGCACCGCAAACTCATACGACGGTACGTACCCTCTTTTTTCATCAGCCGGAATCTTATCTCTAACGGCTACCTCAATTTCGCTGTCCGTAAACGTTTTATATTCGTTAAACTTGAGGTCCGCCATTTTCAGTTCTATCTCCTCTTCGTTTTCAAGACTTGATTTTACTGATAATGGATTTAAGGCGGTTGAACTCACCGCCGAGAAGCACGGCAAGCTCCTTGCCCGCTGCCACCAGGTAACTGTGCGGCTCATCCTGCACCAGGCTTATCTGGCGCAGCGAGGCAGCCACTATCTCCTCGATAGAGACCGGCAGGCTGCTGCCGACTAAAATGTTAAGGAAGTCAAAAGACCGGCTGAACTCTTTTATCTCTTCGGGCTGGCACAGGTAGACGAAGCTGTGTATCCTGGCAGGACGGGGTGGCAGGTAATGATATATTTTCTCGCCTTCCCTGAACCCGACCACCAGGGCGTTAAACTCGGTACGCAAGAGTTTCAGGAGCTGGGGGCTGGAGTTATATATGTCCTCCTCTCTGGTTTCATCCTTACCGCGGGCTATCGGACGCCGTCCCGGCTCGATGCTGGCGGTAGTAGCATTATAGACGATACCGTACTGCTCTATAGACTCATCCACCGTCTTTACCAGGCTGCCAAGCGAGGGCGACCGGTACAGCTCATAGCACTGCGTCAGGAACTCGGTAGTACCCGCCTCGATAACCTCCCCTGCCCTGTCCTTCAGTTCAACCATATTAAGCTTGTTCCTCCTCTCCATGGAGCCATCTGAAACCTCCGGGCCAGCCTTTATCCGACATTTCAAGAATAGAACGCTGATAGGGATTTACCCTGCTGACAGTATAATCATAGTCTTTCCAATCAGACACGAAATAGTTGGAAACGGCAGCTTCTCGAAACTGACCCGGGTTAGAGTAATATGTTAATTTTCCTGTGTAATGGGCGTTTATCAGGTCGGGACTATTCATCAAGTCCAGTGTAGAGGCGGGTTTCCCGGACGGATGGCGGTAAACAACGCTGGTTACCGAATCAACGGCACCCCACGCTCCGGCTCTGAATACTTCGATTATGGCATGTCCGTGATAGGCTTTCTCAGTATCGGCCAGATACACTATCCGGGACGGCAGACCCACTACCTGGCAAAGGATACAGCCGACTCTTGCGACATCGGTGCACCAATCCGAGCCACGTTCAATTATCTCTTCTTCAGTCCCACCGAACAGCATGGAGTCTATATCCACGTCCGCGGCTTCTCCCAGTCCGGAGGTAAACCGGGCTACTCCATCAACCAG
>CAZCMK010000113.1:0-2401 GCA_964499775.1 uncultured Dehalococcoidales bacterium
GGCTGAAATAGTGCAGAGGCAAGGCTATACATCGCCTGACTTGACATATCATATATAGTGCGAACCATAAAACATGCCTTAAATACCCGTGGAAGACTTGACATAATAAACACGAGGCTGGGTAAGTCCGCCACAGGCGGATTACCTGTTAGTTATCGTTTTCAATGAGTTTAACCAGCAATTGAAGGGCTTCCCTGTTCCCCTGGTAGATAAAGAGCTTATCCGCTTCTTCGGGACCGAGCCACCGGTAGTCTATGTGCTCCTCGCTGAGCGTTACCTTTTCTCTGTCCGTCTCCCAGCCGAAGGCATGTTCTCTGACGGCGGTAACATCGTTGACGTATGCTTCCCTGTGTTCCTCGGCCACCGGAAAGTCATGAAAGTGTTCCAGGTCGTGAAATCTCAGCGGTCCCGTCAAGCCCGTTTCTTCCCGCACCTCTCTATGAGCGGCGTTATGCAGAGTTTCGCCTTCCAGGACGCTGCCCGTCACCGGCTGCCACCAGTTTTTCGATTCCGTGTCGCGGAGCAGACCGAGTACCAGGACTCCTTCGTCCGGTTCTTTCCTGTATATCACTACCTGTACCGATATCGGCGACCTCTTCTCCATATCGCATTCGCCTTCAACAATCAATACTCCATTATACCATGCTGTTAAGGAGGCTATTTATTATGTCAAGTGATACCATGTCTGGTTTTATATAACCCTATCCCCCTATATCCCCCTTCCCCTTAATAAGGGGAAGGGGGAAAAGTTAAAATTTATGAGGGGCTTCGCCCCTCTTAACACCCCATTTTTACATCTATTTAAACACTCGTTTTTAGCAACTATCCTGACGAAGGCTTGCTTTTACTGTCATTCTGAGGAGTTCGCCTGTGCGAACGACGAAGAATCTGGTCTGTTATGGAAATAATAGAGATTCTTCGCCCGCTTAAAGCGGACTCAGAATGACATTTATTTGATTGCGGTGGCTATGTAGTGGTTGGACGACCACTCCGTGTAATCAGACGATTTAAAACCCGCCCCATCAAACAACCGCTCCATCCTTTCCCTGCCTATCCGTTCGTTTTTAGGAGGCTGAGGCGAATCGAAATCCATTCTCCACTCCAGCACCATCGCTTTACCCCCCGGTTTAAGCAGGCGAAACGCCTCAGCCACCACTTCCTCCGATGGCTCCACCTCGTGCAGGATTAACACCATCACACATAAACCGGCAATAGCGCCGTCAAGTCCGGTATGTCGGACATCTGCCTTCACCGTTATCAGGTTCGGCGGCGGGTCCTTTTCCTTTATGATATCCAGCACAGTCGCGTTGTTGTCCACGGCGTAGACCCTGCCTTTTTCTCCGACGGCTTCAGCCAGTGGGAAAGAAAACGCGCCGGCGCCGCAGCCAAGGTCGATACATGTCATTCCCGGTCTGATACCGCACTTCTCTTTTATGGCGTCGTCTGCCCTCAACCATCCCCGACGGTCCCGGCTGGCAAGTATTCTAGCCCTCCTTTCAGGGTCCTGATAGGCTTCCATCTATATTTCCCTTTCTATATTCTGAAATAGACCTTTACCTATTATATAAAACCGGGGATTCTATAAAAAGCGAAAAACCGGTAAAACGAAGCGCTGAGATTGACGAGGCAAGAGCCCAGGTAGATTACCCCTCGGGATTATTTTTTGAGGCCTAATTTTCGATTTCAGAGCGTCATTTTTAAGGGGTATAGACCGGGGTACTGTTCTGTGCCAGAACCCGGCTTATTTTTTCAAGAAATCCGGCAAGTCCCCACTTTTTAACGGCGGACACCAGGACGGTATCTTCGCTGACCTTCACCGGCTGGTCGGACAGGTAATTCAGGGCTTCATCTTCGTTCCAGTCCCTGCCGGCATCCAGCAAAAGGTCGATTTTGTTCAGGACGGTAATCCTTGGCTTGTCTGTCAGCTCCAGAGTTTCAAGGATATCCTCAACCGCCCGGCACTGCTCCGCTGCATCCGGCGAAGACATGTCGACCACGTGGAGCAGGACGCTGGCTTCGGTCAGCTCCTCGAGGGTCGCCCTGAAAGCGGCGACGATTGTCGGCGGCAGCTTTCTTATAAAGCCTACCGTATCCGTCATCAGGACAATGCTTTTATCCGGAAGCGCCAGCCGACGGGTAGTCGGGTCCAGGGTAACGAACAGTTTATTTTCGACAACCACGTCCGCCCGGCTCAGCGTGTTGAGCAGGGTGCTCTTACCGGCATTGGTGTATCCGACCAGCGCCACAACGGGAATGCCGCTCTTCCTGCGTTTCTGCCGGTGGAGATATCGCTGTTTTCTGACCTGCTCTATCTGCTTTTTCAGCCGGCCAATCTTTTTCTGGATAATACGCCGGTCTGTCTCGAGCTGCGACTCGCCGGGTCCCCTGGTGCCGATACCGC
>CAZCMK010000114.1:0-2375 GCA_964499775.1 uncultured Dehalococcoidales bacterium
TTGCCATGCTTAATGCGACATAACATATATAGTGCGAACCAATAAACACGTGTAAAATACCAGTAAAGGGCTTTACATAATAAATGCGAGGCTGGGGAAGTCCGCCACAGGCGGATTGCCTGTTAGTTATCGTTTTCAATGAGTTTAACCAGCAATTGAAGGGCTTCCCTGTTCCCCTGGTAGATAAAGAGCTTATCCGCTTCTTCGGGACCGAGCCACCGGTAGTCTATGTGCTCCTCGCTGAGCGTTACCTTTTCTCTGTCCGTCTCCCAGCCGAAGGCATGTTCTCTGACGGCGGTAACATCGTTGACGTATGCTTCCCTGTGTTCCTCGGCCACCGGAAAGTCATGAAAGTGTTCCAGGTCGTGAAATCTCAGCGGTCCCGTCAAGCCCGTTTCTTCCCGCACCTCTCTATGAGCGGCGTTATGCAGAGTTTCGCCTTCCAGGACGCTGCCCGTCACCGGCTGCCACCAGTTTTTCGATTCCGTGTCGCGGAGCAGACCGAGTACCAGGACTCCTTCGTCCGGTTCTTTCCTGTATATCACTACCTGTACCGATATCGGCGACCTCTTCTCCATATCGCATTCGCCTTCAACAATCAATACTCCATTATACCATGCTGTTAAGGAGGCTATTTATTATGTCAAGTGATACCATGTCTGGTTTTATATAACCCTATCCCCCTATATCCCCCTTCCCCTTAATAAGGGGAAGGGGGAAAAGTTAAAATTTATGAGGGGCTTCGCCCCTCTTAACACCCCATTTTTACATCTATTTAAACACTCGTTTTTAGCAACTATCCTGACGAAGGCTTGCTTTTACTGTCATTCTGAGGAGTTCGCCTGTGCGAACGACGAAGAATCTGGTCTGTTATGGAAATAATAGAGATTCTTCGCCCGCTTAAAGCGGACTCAGAATGACATTTATTTGATTGCGGTGGCTATGTAGTGGTTGGACGACCACTCCGTGTAATCAGACGATTTAAAACCCGCCCCATCAAACAACCGCTCCATCCTTTCCCTGCCTATCCGTTCGTTTTTAGGAGGCTGAGGCGAATCGAAATCCATTCTCCACTCCAGCACCATCGCTTTACCCCCCGGTTTAAGCAGGCGAAACGCCTCAGCCACCACTTCCTCCGATGGCTCCACCTCGTGCAGGATTAACACCATCACACATAAACCGGCAATAGCGCCGTCAAGTCCGGTATGTCGGACATCTGCCTTCACCGTTATCAGGTTCGGCGGCGGGTCCTTTTCCTTTATGATATCCAGCACAGTCGCGTTGTTGTCCACGGCGTAGACCCTGCCTTTTTCTCCGACGGCTTCAGCCAGTGGGAAAGAAAACGCGCCGGCGCCGCAGCCAAGGTCGATACATGTCATTCCCGGTCTGATACCGCACTTCTCTTTTATGGCGTCGTCTGCCCTCAACCATCCCCGACGGTCCCGGCTGGCAAGTATTCTAGCCCTCCTTTCAGGGTCCTGATAGGCTTCCATCTATATTTCCCTTTCTATATTCTGAAATAGACCTTTACCTATTATATAAAACCGGGGATTCTATAAAAAGCGAAAAACCGGTAAAACGAAGCGCTGAGATTGACGAGGCAAGAGCCCAGGTAGATTACCCCTCGGGATTATTTTTTGAGGCCTAATTTTCGATTTCAGAGCGTCATTTTTAAGGGGTATAGACCGGGGTACTGTTCTGTGCCAGAACCCGGCTTATTTTTTCAAGAAATCCGGCAAGTCCCCACTTTTTAACGGCGGACACCAGGACGGTATCTTCGCTGACCTTCACCGGCTGGTCGGACAGGTAATTCAGGGCTTCATCTTCGTTCCAGTCCCTGCCGGCATCCAGCAAAAGGTCGATTTTGTTCAGGACGGTAATCCTTGGCTTGTCTGTCAGCTCCAGAGTTTCAAGGATATCCTCAACCGCCCGGCACTGCTCCGCGGCATCCGGCGAAGACAGGTCGACGATGTGGAGCAGGACGCTGGCTTCGGTCAGCTCTTCGAGGGTCGCCCTGAAGGCAGCTACTATCATAGGCGGCAATTTTCTGATAAAGCCGACTGTATCCGTCATCAGGACAATGCTTTTATCCGGAAGCGCCAGCCGCCTGGTGGTCGGGTCCAGGGTAACGAAAAGCTTATTATCGACAACCACGTCCGCCCGGCTCAGCGTATTGAGCATGGTGCTCTTACCGGCGTTGGTATAGCCGACCAGCGCCACCACGGGAATGCCGCTCTTCCTGCGTTTCTGCCGGTGGAGAAGCCGCTGTTTTCTGACCTGCTCTATCTGCTTTTTCAGCCGGCTTATCTTTTTCTGGATGATACGCCGGTCTGTCTCGAGCTGCGACTCGCCGGGTCCCCTGGTGCCGATACCGC
>CAZCMK010000115.1:0-2192 GCA_964499775.1 uncultured Dehalococcoidales bacterium
ACCTGCACCGGGTCATCGGAAAAGACGGTCTCCTCGCTATAGTCGCCCTGATACAGGCGGACGCAATAGCCGCCTCTGATATCTATAGCCGGGATTACTTCCACTTCATTATACCCTCTGTAGCTAAATCGACCTGACCTTTTTGCCTTCTATAAGAGTCCCATCTTTTGCTTGACATCTTTTATGGTCTCTCTGGCAATTGCCCGGGCACGCTGAGCGCCGTCGGCAAGGACATCTCTCACATATTTTGGTCTGGCAGCCAGGGCAGTCCGCCTCTCCCGGAAGTCTCTCAATGTAGCGTTAATCTGCTCCGCCAGCATATGTTTGTGCTCGACACAGCCTATTTCCGCCTTGCGGCATTTCCTGGCGAGTTCGTCACGATTCAGCGGGTTGAAATATTCATCCAGTTTATGGATGTTGCATATTTCGGGATGCCCCGGGTCTTTACGGTAACGACGGGCGGGGTCGGTAACCGCCGACATTACCTTCTCCAACGTCTCTTCTTCCGAAAGAGCAAGGTCGATAGTATTATCATTCGATTTTCCCATCTTGCTTTCGCCGTCAAGCCCCAATATTAGAGGGAAAGACGTCAGTTTGGCTCGAGGTTCGGGGAAAGTCTCGCCAAACTGGTTATTAAAGCGCCGCACGATTTCCCTGGCAAGCTCCAGATGCGGAAGCTGGTCCTCACCGACCGGCACTGCTTCAGCTTTATAAAGGATAATGTCAGCCGTCTGCAATACCGGATAGCCGACGAGTCCGTAGTTAACGTTGTACGGCTGGAGTTTGACCTTCTCCTTAAAGGTAGGCACTCGAAGCAGCCAGCTAAGCGGAGTAAGCATACTGAGGTAAGTATGCAGCTCCATCACTTCCGGTACGTGTGACTGGACGAAAATTATACTCTTCTTCGGGTCCATGCCAGCCGCCAGCCAGTCGAGCACTATGTTTGGTATATTCGACTGCAATTCTGAAGTGTCCTCCATAGAGGTCAGGGCATGCACGTCAACAACGCAGTACACACAAGCGTACTCTTCCTGGAGTTTTACGTAGTTCTGTATAGCACCGAGATAGTTTCCGATGTGCTGTGCGCCGGTAGGCCTTACCCCGGAAAATACCCGTTTTTTCATATAGTAATTCTCCTCAGTTGAGAGTGTAACATAAAGGTATCCGAACGACAAGGTGGATATAGTCGACCTATTCATTAATCATATCAAGTCTCGTTTGACCGGGTATGAAGCTAGCTGATAATATAAAATCCGGGAGAGAAAAATGATAAGAAGCATGAATGGAAAAACACCAAAGATAGCCGGGTCCGCCTTCATCAGCGAGGCGGCTTATATTATAGGTGATGTGGAGATAGATGAATACTCCAGCGTCTGGCCCGGTGCCGTAATCAGGGGCGATATGGGCAAGATAACAATCGGCAAGAACACCGCTATCGAAGACAACTGCGTTATCCACTCGGGGACGCCGGCCATCCCCTGGATAGGTGATGTCACTATCGGCGATAGCGTGGTATTCGGACACGGCGCTATTTCCAACGGGAAAAAAATAGGAAACAATGTACTCATAAGCATAAAAGCCTCTATCCTGCATGACGTTGAGATTGGCGATTACTCGATAATCGCTGCCGGGTGTGTGGTGACAGAAAAGACTATAATCCCTGAAAGGTCGTTCGTCGTCGGCGTTCCCGGTAAAATCAAGGGTAAAATCTCTGAAGAACAGCTATGGTGGTCGGAGTACAGCCCGCGAATCTACAGCGAAACGGCTCAGGAATATAAGAAAATAAAGGGACTCGATTCCAGGGACAACGATTAGGCTACTTACATTCTTTCAGGAGCGGTCATCCCCATTAGGTGCAGCGTTCTCGCCAGGACTATCTTCGCCGCTTCCACCAGCTTCAATCTCGCCTTTGTTAACGCTTCATCGTCCGAGATAACGCGGCACTGCTTATAGAAACTGTGAAACACGGTGGCCAGGTCCTGGGCGTAATAGGTCAGGTGGTGCGGCTCCAGGGTGCGGGACGCCATCTCTATCAGTTCCGGCAGTTGAAGCAGCTTCCGTACCAGTGCCAGCTCCGGCTCCGTGGTTATCAGCGAAACATCGCCGTCACCGTACTCTATCTTCCTCTCCTCGGCGAGGCGGAGTATGCTGGCAATGCGGGCGTGGGCGTACTGGACGTAGTAGACCGGGTT
>CAZCMK010000116.1:0-2071 GCA_964499775.1 uncultured Dehalococcoidales bacterium
CCCGGTTCTGCAATGGGAGTCAAGGCAGCCGCCCGTGCCGTGAAAGAGATGGGAGTAGCCTCTACCGGTATGGAGGAAGTAGTCGCTATCGTTGAAACAAACGCGTGTTTCAGCGATGGCGTACAAATGGTTACAGGCTGCTCTTTTGGTAATAACGCCCTTATATACCGCGATTACGGCAAAACCGCAGTAACTCTGGCGAAAAGAACGGGAGAAGGGGTGAGAGTGGCGGCAAAAGCCGGCAGCAGTCCCCTGGACAGGTATCCCGAGGCGGCGGCTCTTTTCAAGAAAGTAGTGCAGGACCGCAGCGGGACCGAGGAGGATACTAGAAAACTGAGACAGCTCTGGATAGATATCTCTTTTGATATGCTGGATGTCCCCGATGAGGAGATATTCAGTATCAACCACGTGAAAATAGAAGTGCCTGCATACGCCCGTATCTTCGGCAGTGTAAAGTGTTCGGTATGCGGCGAGAACGTCATGGAGCCGCGTGCCAGGGTAAAAGACGGGCAGTATGTTTGCCTGCCCTGCTCAGGACAGGCTTATTACCAGCTTGCAGGTGACGGGCTTTCACTTATCGGCGGATAGTGTTCAATAGGCAATGTAATAAAGGGAATTGCTTCTGCCGGTAGTCTGTCAATCCGGAACGTTACGCTCTATAAGCTCTCTGATTTCACTTTCGGACAGGACATCTTCCGGAGAAGGCGAGACTTCATACAGGAACTCAAGCTTGAATTCCTTCTTTGTTAAACATTCCCATCCCTTATTCATTGAAGACCCGGGATGTTCATAAATATCATCGGAAGTAACCCTGTCGGCTACCTTATAGACTCTCCCCTTCGATTTTCCATTATGCTTTATCGTTCCATCATAAGATGCCGATACTATACCCGGCCTGGTTGAAAAGACCTGAGCCAGTTTTTCATTCCGTGTGATGGGGCTCCCTTTTCGCAACGTCTCAAGTTTTAAAGGAGAACCGTGGAACCACGTTACCTGTTTCTTCGACGACATATCGAACCTGAGTTTAAATTTATCCCGACTATGTTATTTTTGTGCGGTTCCTTAGCCCGTGATTATGCTTCGAGGTTCATTTCGCTCTGAAATTGCTCGATAAAGGATTCCAGGAACTTGTATCGCTGTTTGGCCATTTCCTTTACCGACTCGGTATGGAAACCATCCAGAATCGGTTTTCTTCCCTCGAGGTACTTTTTTGGTATGGACTCTATGCTTATACTGCGGTCGAAGGCATTAGTCCGTTGAAAAGCCCGTGCAATCCAGGTTGCGCCAAGGGCTTCCAGCTTGTCGGCATCGTTGACAATCCTGGATTCCGGTGTCGTTTGATTTTGCGTATTATGTTCGCTGATTATCAGCGCCACCTGTTCGATTTTAGCCCCGGGATAACCGATTTGTTCAAGGAACCGCTCCGCGATAAGCGCACCTACCTCTCCGTGGTTGGCAGAGGGAAGGGCATATAGTCCCAGAAAATCCTGGAAATCATTATCATCTTTACCTGATGCGTGCCTGCTCCACCCGAGCGGCACCACCCCTATATCGTGCAGCAGGGCTGCGATTTCAATGATCTCACAGTCGGCTTTCTCAATCGTTCCTATTTTTACAGCCAGTTTCGCCACTCTTCGTGCATGGTCGACGCCGTGACAGTAGCTCAGGTCGGACTGGTATCTGTCTAATAAGGCATTGATTTTCTCGATTATTTGAGCGCGGGTTAGTGACTTTTCCATAAATACCACCTCTACCGGTTGTTTGTTGAATTAAAAAAGCTGATTTCATGAAGACGGCAGAACAGGTGAATGATTATAACACGTTATAGAGATATTGACCATTTAGCCGGGTTGTGTAATAAAGTAAATTTAATATTATAGATACCGTATTGGGTTTTATTCGGTTTTGGTTGATACATATACTCACCCCCTTTATCCCCCTCTCACTCAGTACCATGATTTAGTATAGAATAACTATTTTGAGTGAGAGGGGGAGAGATTTATGAGAGGGGGCTTCGCCCCCTCTCTCCTTAACTCCCCTTTCCTGCCGGGAAAACCTATCAGCTAATACC
>CAZCMK010000117.1:0-1929 GCA_964499775.1 uncultured Dehalococcoidales bacterium
TACGATGCGACGAAAGCCGTAATGCTCAGGCGGTTCAGAAATGAAAAACGCTATCCGCAACTGAAGTCAATAAGGTTGAACGAGCTAAAGGAATTCACCTACTGGCTTTTCAAGCAGCGGTTGAAGCAATCCGACAAAGCCAAAGTAGCCAGCGATACCAAGAAAGCGCTCGACTGGTTGAAAAGAAAGGGCATTTCCCGGCAGCCGAACAATCATAGCTTCGTACCGGGAATCGTAGATATCACGCCTGACGGATTATAAGCACTGGTCTTCCGGGTTCCGTTTGAATCTGCTCGTTTCATCTGTCATTGCGAGTTCCGATTTATCGGAGCGAAGCAATCTATATAAATCTTCGAGATTGCCCCGTCGTCCGCCCAAGGCGGATTCGCAATGACAATAACAATTAAAATCGAATACTATTGTCTTTTAGCTATCCTTCGGTGACTTTACCACCAGCACCGGCCGGTTTCCTCCCCTCACTACCCTGTCGGTAACGCTGCCGAAAGCCCACCGGCTGAGTCCGGAACGCCCGTGACTGGACATCGCGATAAAGTCGGCGTTTATCCCGTCCGCCGCCTTGATTATCTCTTCGGCGGCATTACCCACGGCTACCTTTGTCTTCATCCTCGCCCCTTTTTCTTTCAGCGTTTTCCCGGCTTTTCTCAGGTAGCTCGCGGCTGCCTTCTCCATCTGTTTGATTTCCTGCTCGGTATAGTGAATCCGTGCGCTCGCTTCCCCGGCAACCACATAGTGAGAAAGTGACGACATCACCTGCATCAGCGTGACCTCCACCTTCGGCTCGGGCAGGAACTTACTCACCAGCTCCTCCACGTAAGGCAGAGCAGCCTCACCCACTTTGGAACCGTCTAGCGGAACAAGTATTATCTCTTTCATGGTTTCACCCCCTTAATATTTAAGGAGTTGCTGTTTCAGCCTCTCTATTTTATCCGTCAGCGTATCCCTCTTCTGGCGCTCTTTATCGATAACGGCGGCAGGCGCTTTTTCGAGGAAAGCCTTGTCCTGCAATCTCGACTCGAGGCGGCCAACTTCCGTCTGATTCCGTTCCAGTTCTTTCTCCAGCCGCTTCTTCTCCGCTTCGAGGTCGACCATGCTCTCCATGGGTATCACCACTTCGGTCTCTTTCAGCACCAGCACCAGTGAATTCTCACCAGCCTGACTCTCCTGCCCGGTATTATAAACGGTGACCGGTCTCGCCCTTGCCAGGGTCTCCATAGCCCGGGAATACGGAGTGATGAACGGCTCCAGTTCACCGGCATAGACTTGCGCTTCAACCCACCTGGAATTATCCACGTTGTACTGGGACCGGGCATTACGTATGGAGCGTACTATTTCAATTATCGACTCCATAATCCGCTCCGCCTCGGGGTCGATTACCTCAGTGTCATACTCAGGATAAGGAGCTATCATTATGGACTCGGTCGGCTGCCAGCCTTCCGGAAGTCTCCGCTTCAGGTTCTGCCACAGCTCCTCCGTTATAAAGGGCATACAGGGGTGAAGCAGCCTGAGTGCGGTCTCAAGGACATGTACCAGGACAGGCAACGGCGATGGTACCTCCTTATCAGGGGAGTTCAGACGTATCTTGGCAAGCTCTATATACCAGTCGCAGTATTCGCTCCAGAGAAACTCGTAAATCTGCCGCTGGGCTTCGGAAAACTGGAAGTCCCCCAGCAGCTTATCTACGCTAGATACGGTACGGTTCAGCCGGCTCAGAATCCAGCGGTCCTCTACCGGTAGTGAGTCCTTCTTTATATCCATACCTGCCTGACCGCCGTCAATACTCCTGACCACGAAACGGGTGGCATTCCACAGCTTATTGGCGAAGTTCCTGCCCGCTTCCAGCTTGGACACACTTAACTTGCTGTCGGTCCCTGCGGACGTTCCGGCGATTATCGAGTACCGCAAAGCGTC
>CAZCMK010000118.1:0-1876 GCA_964499775.1 uncultured Dehalococcoidales bacterium
CACCTCCGATACCTTCAACAACCGGGCAGGAAGTCCGGATTTCAAGGGATGGACACCCGATAAATCCACGGAAGAGCAGGTCAAGGTTATTACCGACCTGCTGTATACCGAGCCCGGAGAAACTCTTCTGGATATAGCCTGCGGCTATGGCAGACACGATATGTTACTCTCCAGCCAGCATGGGCTGAAAGTGACAGGGATTGATATTTCACCGGGTCTCATTACCGCCGCAAAAAGGTTTGCCGGAGAACGGGGACTGGAAATCACCTACGAGGTAAGACACGCCAGAGACCTGTCTTTCAGCAATGAATTCAACTGTGCAATGATTGCCGATAATTCATTTTCTCTTTTTACTCAAGAAGATGCCGCCGCGGTACTGCACTGTGTACACAGAGCCCTGGTGCCTTACGGACGCCTGTTTCTGGACCTGGATAACAAGCCTTACAACTGCCGGTACGGTATATCGGATACCGGCTGGCATACTTTTCCCGGTGGCTTAATATTGCAGGAAATCTACTTTCATGAAGATATCTCGGTAGAGGTATGCCGGGATTTGTCATTCAGAACGGATGCGGAAAACCCCGAAGAGTTTATTATGTTCAAGCGTATATACTCGGAAAAGGAAATCGTTGAACTACTCGAGAACTGCGGATTCCAAGTAAAGCATATTTTCGGAGGATGGGACCTGTCAGCTCTGACAGAAACCAGTCCCAAGATGATTCTGGTGGTAGAGAAAGAATAGCGGTTTACTCAATCGCTACAATATTCTTAGCCCAGAAATCCCCTTCCGAATAGTGTGTACCACCGGTTCCTTTTAACTCACCGGTCACCTCTACGGTATCTCCGTTTACTATTCCTTCAACACTTACAGCCGGTCTTTCGGTACCATCATTCTCCACCATGAGACCATACCAGACCTGTACCGTCTCCCCGCATGAAGTCAGTTCAAAGCACGGGCATAACAACTTGCCCAGCAGACTTACTTCGCCCCGGATTACAACCTCCGTATCATATACGGGACTAGCCAGCAACTCGCCCACGCAGGTGGTCTCAATGGGTTTTTCCTGTACGGCAATCATTTCCTGCCGAAGCATATCCCATTTCTCGTCCATTACCGCAGAGGCAACCTCCAATCTTTCTACGACGATTACTACATGATGAGGGGTAATAACCTGGGCAAGCATCTGCCCGGTCCTGTCACCGTAACCTGCCTGCCGGCTATCGAATTCAAAGACCAGTGCCCAGCAATACATACAGCGTGAAAGACTTACGGAATCGACCATACGCAGAGTATCCTCCATTCCGTCGAAAACAAAGGTCGGACTGTTTTTCACAAACTCCTCGGCTACCTTATGGCTTTCTTCCTCGGTTATCTCTATCGTAGAGTCCACTCCGCCGGAACACGCCCCCATAAAAGCTACACCAGTAATCATCACCGCCGCCAGTAATCGTAATCCGTTCTTGACCAAGCCTATCCTCCTGAACTAAAGCCTCACCTATTATAACGTGAAAAACGCCTTTGGGTTAGGTAAGAAAGAACCGACCAATCCAGAACAATATCCGGTATTTAATTTGTTGATACTATATAAAACGAGTGATATAATGCGCGCTAAATGAAAATACCGGCTACGGCTTTTCTAATGAACTACCCACATGTCATCCTGAGCGTAACGAAGGATCTAGAAATTAGAGACGATTATGCGTAAATATACAATCATATCAAGAGATTCTTCGTCATCCGCCTTAGGCGGATTCCTCAGAATGACAGTTAAGGCGAGATATTAGGAAACCAAGGGGGATGATATGGACCTGGGTTTGAAGGATAAAGTGGCGCTTGTCACCGGAGCTGCCAGCCAGATAGGTTTCGGTAAGGCTA